>CAYYGL010000096.1:0-18538 GCA_964471235.1 uncultured Calditrichaceae bacterium | reverse complement strand
TCCTATGATTCATCTTGAAAGAGGATAGGCGGATAGACTGAAAGGGGGCAGCGATCCGGTACCCATCGCCCGGATGGTCCTCAATCTAATCCTCTATAGAATCCGAATAAACCACTTTTGCCGGATCTCGCAAATTATACCGGGATGCCATCACCTCTCCGTAAGCGCCCACACTCCTGATAGCCATCAAATCGCCGCGCCGGGTTTCCGGCAATATAACACTTTTGCCAAAAAAATCCGAGGACTCGCATACGGGACCCACCACATCATACGCTTGCGGTTTCCCAGACCCGGTGAGATTTTCAATTTTGTGGAATCCATGATAAAGCGCCGGACGAATCAGTTCGGTCATTCCTGCATCCAGGATGGCAAACTGAGTGTGGTTCCCATTTTTGACGTACAGAACCCGGCTGATCAAAGTACCGCATTGGGCAACAATTGCCCGTCCCAACTCAAAATGAACGGTCTGGTTGGGAGATACTTTTAAATAGTTTTGAATCGTCTGGAAATAACCCTTGTAGTCCGGTAGCGGATGCTCGTCGGGATGATGATAATCCACTCCCAGACCTCCGCCAAGATTTAAATGCTCAAGGTGAAGTTGATACTTCTTCTCTAATAAATCCTGAATGGCGTTCACTTTCAAACAAAGGTTCTTAAACACTGCAAGGTCGGTAATCTGTGACCCGATATGAAAATGCAGCCCAATGACTTTCAAATGGGTAAAACTATCCAGGTGCTTCATTATCTGATCAAATTCCACCTGGTTAATCCCAAACTTATTCTCTTCTAACCCGGTGGTAATGTAGCGATGTGTTTTGGCATCCAATCCCGGATTCAACCGCAAGGATACCGGTGTGATCCCACCCCTTTCTTTGGATAAACTATTTACCACCTCCAGTTCCTGATAGGATTCGCAATTCAGGGAGTGGATTTGATTCTCCAGTGCCAGGAGAATTTCGGCATTGGTTTTACCCACACCGGCAAAAACGATTTTCTTAGATGGAAATCCAGCTTGCAGGGCTCTCTGAACTTCATTGCCGCTCACGCAGTCTGCTCCAAAACCGTAATCACGGATCCGTTGAAGGATACGCGCATCCGCATTGGCTTTTAAGGCATAATGAACCTGGTATCCATAAGATGCGGCAGTGCTTTTGAGGAGTTGTAAGTTTTTTTCTAACAGCTCCAGATCATAGTAGTAAAAAGGGGTGGGGTGTTTTTTGAATTTTTCTATCAGTTCCGGTGTAAACATAGGTTAATTCCCATTTTCAGTTACCAGGATGCCGCCGCTCGATAGTGATTTGTAAAGATGGCACGATTGCGGTTCCCAATATAGCGCCGCTACGGGCTGAAAATTGATTCCATATAGCTTCTGGCTTATCAGTGCCATAAAACGGAAGGCTGCTTTCTATCATTTCTGCTGAAAGAGGAAATCAATTCACCAATCCGATCCTGGATGCTGCGGATTCCGGAAGCGGAGCCCACAAAATGCTCCATCATGATTGAAAACGCCACAACTTCGCCGTCAGCGGTGGCAGTATAGCCGGATAATGAACTGACGCCTCTTAACGTGCCGGTTTTGGCGTGAAGGAGACCTTCCGCTGCACTGCCCTTCATCCGGCGCCGCAGGGTACCGTCTATCCCGGCAATGGGCAGCGATGCTTTAAACTCCGCCTGTATACCAAAATCCTCATGCATTGCTTTTAATAACCGGACGATCAAATGCGGTGTAATCACGTTATAACGGGAAACACCCGAGCCGTCGGCAAGCTCGTAAGTTGTGCTGTCAATTCCAATGCTGTTCAGAAATTGATGAATCACGGAAATCCCTTTTGTGGCCGTACCCGGCGGTCCTTTTACTTCAGCGCCGAGGGTTTTCAGAAGCAGTTCGGCAGAGAGGTTGTTACTGACTTTGTTCGTATTAAAGACCACCATAGTCAGGGGAGGTGAATAATGCTCCGCTATTACCCGGGCAGTGTCCGGCACACTCCCTTTTAGCACCTGCCCATTAAAATGGATACCCTCCTGATGCAACAATTCGCTAAAGAGCGTTCCCGTGTAAAGTGCCGGATCCAGCACATCAATTACAAAGGTTTGTTCCAGGGCTCCAAGCGGCATCCCACCTTCTACCACGATGGTATTTTCCGGCGGTCTCCACTTCCGTTCCACTTTAAACATCTTCTGTCGCAACGTATCCAGAGAGTCGGTCGTAACTCCCCTGTTGACGATTTTTACATATTGGGTAGGTGGATTAAGGTGAACGATAAGACTATCTCCAACCGTGTTGCCCGGTTTCACAACAACCGTTACGCAATTGTTGTTTACCGTCAGGGCACTTATCGAGGCAAAATCCTCGGACGAAACATCATCCCACATCCAGCCGGAGCCCCAATAGAAGTCATCCATATAGCTCTCATCGCAAACCAGGTTCCCATTGATATTTGAAATGCCGTGAAGGATTAACGTTTGAACCAGCGAGTGCAAATTTTCAACGGAGAGAGCAGGATTGCCGAAACCTTTCAAGTACAGATTGCCGGTAATGGTGCTATCGGCAAGCGATGATGTGTCCGTATACAAAATGGTCTTAAATTTATAATTTGGACCTAACAATTTCAATGCCGTCGCGGTGGTGAGCAGTTTCATATTGGAAGCAGGATGAAACAGTTGATAATTGTTTTGAGCATAGAATGTTTCACCGGATTCCAGGGAGATGATTTCGATGCCGGTTCGGGTTTGCCGGAGTAGAGAATCCTGTAAAATCTGTGCCACATTTTTTTGGAATTGGCGGATGGCGTCGAGGTGTCCGGCGGGCTTTTTTAAGGCAGGGCGCGGAGCGCATGCGATAAGCGTTATGAGAATGATGAGGTTAAATCTGAGTAATAAGAGACGGATTCGCCGGGGATGATAGGGTAACATTCTGATGTTCAATCGTTTCCTCTGTGTGTTTGTGATCTATTGTGAATTCCGTTAAATAGCAATGGCAATTGCTGGTTGTCGCATCCTGTCACCACGGGTGCGGAGAATTTGTCGATATATCTTTGGCATGGCTACTGTCCCTGCTTAAAAAACTCAGCAAAGAACAGTATTTGAAATCGAACCGCCTTGTTCCAATATTGCCAATTATGAGCGCCCGGTCGCTCAATATAATCATGAGGGACGTGCGCATCTAATAATTTTTGATGAAAGGCGCGGTTGACCCCAATGAAAAAGTCATCCACCCCGCAATCAACAATGAGGGATAACTGCGCGCTTTTAAATTTCGGGATGTTATTGATTACGCTGAGGGATTCCCAGCGCTGCGGATACGCTTCATAAGAACCGATTTTTTGGCTGATATTCCATCTTTTCTTAGAGCCGCGAATATCAACCCCGCCGCTCATGGAACCGGCAGCGCCAAAAACCTCCGGGTGGCGAATGGCTAAAAACAAGGCGCCATGTCCGCCCATGCTCAACCCGGTTATTGCCCGACCACTCCGAGATTTAACGGTGCGATAGGTTCGATCCGTAAACTTAACCACTTCTATGGCAATGTGGGTTTCGTAACGGGAATCCGGGTCGATGGGGCTGTCGAAATACCAGCTATCCTTGCTCCCATCCGGACAAACAAGGATGATGTTATAGACATCCGCTAAATCTTCGACCGTAGTACGATCCACCCAATTCCGATAGTTACCGCCATATCCATGCAGCAGATAAACCACCGGGAAAGATGTTGTACTGTCAGAATAGGAATCCGGAAGAATAAAAATGGCGGGTATTTCCCGATTCATCACCTGACTGTAAATATGCTTTTCTTCAACTTTAAAGGCAAAAGCGGCCTGAAGCAGCATTGCCGTAATGAAAAGGGTGTATGATAGGTATTTCATCTCAAAGCCGCTTCCTTGCTACTGTTTTGGATAAATGTGTATGACATATCAACCATTTCTCTTTCTCTTCTGTATCACTTCACGATAAGCCGGGGGATTTGCCAGTTGATTCGGGTGACGATTTCATAGTTAATCGTACCGATCAGACCTGCCAGGAAATCGGCGGAAACCTCCTCATTCCCCTGACTGCCAATCAGCACCACCTCATCTTCCAATTGCCCCTCGGGTATATCGGTAACATCCACCATGGTCAAATTCATACATACCCTTCCGCGTACCGGAGCACGACGTCCATGAATCAACACGTAACCTTTGTTGCTCAGCAGGCGGTCATAACCATCCGAGTAGCCGATGGGAAGCACGGCAATCCGGGAGTTACGGGTTGTTCGATACGTACAGCCGTATCCGATAAAACCATTCTCCGGAACCGTTTTAATTTGACTGATGCGAGTTTTCCATTGAAGAACCGGTGTTAACATATTCTCTTCATCACCGGGGTGCTGCCTGCTGAAGAAATCCTTGACTTCATCCGAGGGCCAGAAACCGTATTGACTGATACCCAGCCGAACCATGTCCAGATGTGCCCGGGGCATGAGGAGTATTGCGGCGGAATTGGCAGCATGTTTTTTAACTGTCGGAAACCCGGTGTGTCGGATGAAAGCATACATTTGCAGGAAGCGTTCCAATTGAAACCGGGCATAATCAGAATTTTCCGGTTCATCGGCGGTAGCAAAATGGGTATAAACCGCCTCTAATTTTACCAGCGGAGTCTGATGGAGACGTTCCAGGAACCAGGGCAATTCATTTTCGGTTATGCCCTGGCGGTTGTTTCCGGTTTCCAGTTTTAAATGCACCCGAACGGCATGGTGGAGCAGCCGGGTTTGCCGGTCTAACGCTTCCAGCGACTCCCGGTTATACAATACCAGACGAAATTGATCTGCGATTGCTTCCTCGAGGCGTTTTAGCGGCACATGCCCCATGATCAAGATATCGTGCCGGAAGCCGGCATCCCGGAGCAGCAACGCTTCATCCAGAGAATGAACGCAGAAAGAGTCCACACCGTATTTTGCTGCCAAACCGGCTATTTCCCGGATACCATGACCGTAGGCGTTGGATTTTATGACCACCGAAAATTCGGTACTCGGTGGAATCCGTCTTTTAAAAAAAGAAAGGTTGTTGGCATACGCCGTTTCCGAAATCTCAACCCAGGTGTTTAATTTGTCTGTCTGCATGTGATAATCTCGTTTGTCCATTAATTTCACGAATTTACACAAATTAGTAATTACTGAAAGCCGTTTTTTTGAAAACGAATTCGTGTAATTCGTGTAATTCGTGGATTCATCCTCAATTTCCAACAGCCCAATGCGGGATGGCGAGGAGTCAATTTTGTCCCTCACTTTTCCATCCTGGCAAAATAATCCCTGGCAGCCTCCATTACCCTGGGTGCCAACAGCAATGTGGAGGTCATGGTAGGAATCGCCATCAGGGCGTACATTCCGTCGATTAAGCTGATGGCGGCATCCAGGGAGACCACTGCTCCTGCCACAATCAACGTGACGTAAAAATAATTATACCAATGTTGGCGTTCGGCACCGATCAAATAGCCCAGGCATTTGGTGCCGTAGTATGAATAGCTGAACATGGTGCTGGTGCTAAAGAAAAACACGCAGATGAATAAAATGTAAGCGCCGAATCCCGGTATGGCGGTTTCAAAGGCATTTGCGGTGAGGGTAACGCCGTTATCTGCGGAGGTTTGCCAGACGCCGGTCATCAGAATGACCAGGGCGGTGCAAGTGCAGACGATGATGGTGTCGATAAATGGACCCATCATTGCCACCAGACCTTCGCGGATGGGTTCATCGGTTTTGGCTGCGCCGTGTGCCATGGCTTCCGTGCCGATGCCGGCTTCGTTGGAAAATGCCGCCCGGCGAACGCCGGTGATGATGACCGTTCCCAGAGCCCCGCCTAATACGGCATCACCGGTGAAAGCGTCTCGAACGATCAAAAGAAGATATTCTCCGATGTGTTGATAATTGACCGCCATGATCCACACTGCGGAGAGGAGATACAGCACCACCATGCTCGGCACCATCCGGGAAGCCACCTCGCCAATGCGTTTGATCCCGCCAAAGATTACGGCTCCCACAATGGCAGCGGTGATAATTCCGGTGATGAAATTAAAGGTGAAAGGGTTTTCACCTACCAGGCCATTGGGAACACCGATGATGTCACGAAAAATTTGTACCAGTTGGTTGATTTGCAGCGCCGGCAGACATCCTACCAAACCGGCTAAAGAGAACAGCACTGCCAGGGGCTGCCATTTTCGCCCCAATCCTTCCCGCACCACATACATGGGACCGCCTTGCAAATGCCCCCGGCTGTCTTCTCCGCGATACATGATAGCCAGCGAGCAGGTGAAAAATTTAGTGGCGATGCCCACAAAAGCGCTCATCCACATCCAGAAGATAGCACCCGGTCCACCCGTTGAAATGGCAACCGCCACCCCGGCAATATTCCCCATCCCGATGGTGCCTGCCAACGCACTGGAAAGCGCCTGAAAGTGGGAAATATCCCCGGCATCATTCGGGTCATCATACTTCCCTCGGACGATATCCACTGCATGGCGAAAATAGCGGAAGGGAATCAGACGAGAAAAAATCAACAAAAATGCCCCGCCACCTAACAACAATACCAGCAGCCACGGTCCCCAGGCAAAATCCGCAAATGCCACAATCCACTGTTCGATCTTATCCATACTGAATCCTTTTCAAACGCGCAAGCTGATGAAGTTTGATTCATTCACCGTGTTACTTCGAGATATTAGAGATTCCGGTCTCAATAGAGCGCGGCGCAGTTCATTTTAACGTCCTTTCGACATCAGAAAAATAGAACGCAGCGGGACCCGGATGAGCCGGATATTCCCTTGTATTCCTTTTCTGAAAACTCTGTGGCTGAATAGTTACAAAATCATTAAGCTTGCGGCATCCGTTAAACCTCACTTTTGAATCGCGCCGCGTACAAATCCGTCACTGGCTTCCAGGCGTTGTTTGGCTTCCCGGACATCGACATTGGCTAAAATCATTACCAGGGCAGTCTTCACATGCCCGCCGCACTCCTGCAGCACCTGTGAGGCTGTTTCATAATCCACTCCGGTGACCATCATGACGGTACGTTTGGAGCGCTCTTCCAATTTGCGGGAATTCATCTGCAAATCCACCATCATATTTCCGTAAACCTTTCCCAATCGGATCATAGAAGTGGTGGTCAGCATATTCAAAACCAGTTTGGTAGCGGTTCCGGCTTTCATGCGGGTGGAGCCCATGATCACCTCCGGACCCACCACCGGGCAAATGGCAACGTCAACATCCACCTTTATTTCCGACCGGGGATTACAGGTAACATAAATGGTTTTCGCTCCGATTTCCCGGGCTTTTTTGACAGCGTTTAACACATACGGGGTGCGATAGCTGGCGGCAATTCCACAGGCAACGTCGTTTTTAGTGAAGCCGCGCGCCATTAAATCGATTGCGCCCTGTTGCGCCTCGTCTTCACTGCCTTCCTGTGCCCGCACCAGCGCCGCTTCGCCCCCGGCAATGATGCCCTGTACCATCTCCGGATCAGTGCCAAACGTGGGTGGGCATTCGGCGGCATCCAGAACCCCTAACCTGCCACTGGTACCGGCACCGATGTAAAACAACCGCCCCCCTTTTTTAAACCTTTCCACCACCATCTCTACTGCCCGGGCAATGTAAGGAATTTCTTTCCCCACAATCGCGGGGATGGTTTGATCTTCCCGGTTAATAATCCGGAGAATCTCTTCGGTGCTTTTGCTGTCAATATCTTCGGAAACCGGATTTCTCGCTTCGGTGATTAGATTTTTTATTTCGTCAAATACGTTGTCTTTCATGATGTCTCCTATCATCGGATATTTCGGCTGACAGAGATTCGCCTATTGGTAAACCACTTTGTTTATCATGTCGTTCACAGTCCCTATAAAACAGCTTTTCACCAACAGTTGAAGTGTGAAATATTTGTAAACCACCGGTTTCACAGGGAAATGCAGCGTAAGGAGTGAAGAATTACGGAGAGTCCGCACTCCCAATTCCACCATTCCTTATCACACATTTTCAATATTTTTTTGCAGTTCTCTGGATGCCTGGTAGAATTCCTGCAAATTCATCTGTTTCAAAAAGACCATTCCCCGGGTTGCTCGGAGAAGTGCGCTCTCGTGTTCATGAAAATAGTGACGCCCTAAACAGGTTTTCAACATCTGGTATTGTTCAACCTGAATCTTCTGCGCCAATTCCGAAAACGGGCCGTCATACTCGTAACTGGGAAAAGAGGCATCTTTCTGGGAAATAAAGGCATCTTTGAAAGCGCTGTCCTGCAGGGCAAACATATTCAAAGAAACGGGAACAAACATATCCGCCTCGCCGGGATGAAACCGATACCAGACATTCCGGTAGCCCAGAATTTCCAGATCCGGACGATCGTGTTTTTTTTCAAACATCTTTATGGCTTCCGTAATGGCTTGTAGAACTTTATAATGGGTATCCGGACCACTGGCTTCCGGGTCAAATGCCACGGTGATGATATCCGGATTAATTTTGCGGAGAATTTCATATACTGGCAGCACATCACGCCGGATGGTCGGTTCCCCGGTGAAAATATCGCCTTTATAAAACCCCAGACGCAGATGCAATACATTATCCGAATTCCATCCAAAATAGCCCCATAAGCAATCCGCTTCCCATTCCCGGCAGGTTCCCTTTAGTTGCTGCATCGGTTTCTTATCCTTCTTGCCAGGGTACTGATTTTCAAAATAGCGGATAAGCTCGTCAACTCGATGTAGAATTGCCGGCAAATCCTGATCATGAAAGATAAAGATGAGGTTCCGTAACAATCGTCGCAGCTTCCCTTCATCTTTCATGACCTCGGAATTGGCAGCAACACCGTCTAAATATTGCCACACATCCCGGTTCCTGCCAATGATGTTTTCCGGTTCAAAATAACCGTTCTCAAAAAGTTGATCAAATTTCCCCCGGGCAACAAAATCTTTCAGTGTTGTTAGCAAATCCAGCATAAACCGGTTGGTGACGGCGGTAAAACCGCTGGTCAGGGTGGCAAAAAAATGCTTATTGCTGTGTTCACGGATGTGCCGAACCACAAAAGGGAGATATCCCAGCATGATGTCATCGTGGTGGGGCTCGGTATGAAGAAATACTTTGTTTTTTCGGGAAGTGATGCCGGCTTCGATTTTCTTAATTAATCTTGATTTTACCCCCGCACAAATTTCCTTAACGTCTTTGGGACTCTTTTTGAGAAGCAGCGATGCAAATCGATGCTGTCGAAAATCATTCTCCGTCAGAAGCTCAATACATTTTCCTTTTTCCAGGGATAAATCGATAACAATTTTGTCAATTTGTTCATCATTTATTTCTTTGGATTGGGATAAGCTTACCAATTGCCGACGGTGCAATAATTTGGCGGCTCCCCGGGTGATAAAAAATCGGGCATTGGGAAGCCTGTGCAGCACCGTTGCCGGATAATGAATATGTTCTTCATGATGGATCGCATCCGCCACAATTTGTGCCTTTGCCTCCCCTGCGGCAATGATAATCGCCACGCAATCCGGATTATAGGTGATGGTGGAGAGTCCGATGGTAATCACCAATCGTTTGCGGGAAATTTCGATTCCCCCCAGATCGGTTGCAGCCGCTGCCTGGGTTTCATAATTGGTGGGCGTTAAGCGGGTGGTGGAATAAAAATCGGACCCGCTGATGTTAAACCCGATATGCCCATCGGGACCGATACCGCCGAGGAAGAAACCGATTCCTCCTAATTCCCTGATCCGGCTTTCATATTCGGCGCACCACTGGTCAATATTTTGAATCACCTCTTTCTGCAACCGCTCCTGCCCGTTCAGCGCCTGGCGATAGCGTAGGGTCAAATCCACCGGATCATCCTGCCAGACATCTTGCAGCGTCTTATTCTTTGGAAGCCCGATTTTGGTACAATCAATCAAAAGAGCTTTGCGGGGGTCCAGTTGGAATCCTTCTATATAAAATTTTTTTACATAATAATGAAAGCTGTTGTGTTGCCTGGGGTTTATCGGGTAAAATTCATCAATTTGAACAAAATGGAGGCTTTTTAAATCCGGCTTTTTGCGCACATTCAATCCGCCTGCTGCCAGTTCCTTTTGCACTGCTTTATCATTCCAGTGATGGATAAAGCGGGTTACTTCTTTGATGAAAAATTCCGGTGTCTTTCCCGTGGGTAAGGAAATAACTCCTCCCGGGTGGTTTTGCACCCATTCCAGGAATCGGAGGGCGGTAAGTTTTCCCAGGAGGGGGAAATTGTTTACCAGGATCACCCCGATCTTTTCATCCGGCTTATATTGCAGTTTAAATCCGGACTGTTGTAAAGCAATGGATTCGACGTTGGATATATGTTGCACTGTGGTACCCTTTTTGGATTTTTTGCGCCTGCACACATCTGACAGCACAGTTTTCCAGGCTGTTGATTCGGTATGCGGCCATCACTTTGAGAAGCTGGAAGGGTGTCCTACTTTAAGGCTGCCCACCCTCTCCGGTTCAATTCCCAGCGGATAAAGAGAAAACACGCCCCGGCTATCGCCAATAACAGCAGCCCGAAACCCACTGAACCCAGGAGGATTTTACCCACGCCAAACAGGGTGGTATAAATAAGCACGATGCCGACAGCCCAATCGAGCAAATCCCACCCCAGTCCTTTATCCGTTTGAACCTCCGGCGCCTTGGCAGCAATGGGTTTCCACAGGTTTCCCCCGGGACGCACCTTCCGATAAAATCGAAGTAAGGTCTCTTCGGATACCGGCGCAGTTAAGAGCGTTACGGTTATCCAGACGAGAGTGCTGATGCCAACCGTAATTAACATAACTTTCGCAAAAACATCGGCGTTGGTAGTATCCATTCCCATGCCGAATTGAAGAACAATCGATACCACAAAGGAAGCTGCCATGGCGGAAATTTCCGACCAGGCATTGATCCGCCACCAGAACCAGCGCAGGATATATACGCTGCCGGTGCCGGCGCCCAGCGCCAGCAGAAACTTCCAGGCGCCGGCAATACTTTCCATCTGAGAAGTAACGATTGCTCCCCCGAACACAAGCCCGACTGTCGCCCAGCGTGCCGCTTTTACATAATGGTGAGGGGAGGCATCCTTTTTGATAAAGCGTTTATACACATCGTTAATTAAATAAGAACTGCCCCAATTCAATTGGGTGCTGACGGTAGACATAAATGCAGCGGCGAATGAGGCTAACAGCAGTCCTTTAAATCCCGAGGGCAGATAGTTGAGCAGCACCAAAATATAACCGGTTTGTTTATCTTCGATATTCGGGAACAGCACCAGGCTAACCAGGGCAACTAAAATCCAGGGCCAGGGGCGCAGCGTGTAATGGGCTATGTTAAACCAGAGGGTTGCCAAAAAAGAATGACGTTCGTTTTTGGCAGAGAACATTCGTTGAGCAATGTAGCCCCCGCCTCCCGGTTCTGCTCCCGGGTACCACGCTGCCCACCAGTTCACTGCCAGATAGACGAAGAACGCAGTAACCGGCATCCAGACCGATCCGATTTCCGGTGTAAAACGGAGCACGCCCAGGTCGGAGCCGTACCGCGTTGCCAGATTTGCCTTTAAACCGCTCATACCGCCCACCGCATCCACCGCAAAAACCGCCAGGGTAATGGAGCCGACCATGGCGATGATAAATTGGAAAAAGTCGGTTACCACTACACCCCACAATCCACTCAAGCCGCTGTAAATGAGCGTTACCAGAACGCAAATTCCAACGGCAATCCACTTATCCACCCCAATGGTTAACTCCACAATTTTGACCATTGCCAGGGTAACCCAGCCGAGGATGATTAAGTTTATCGGGATGGCTAAATAGATTGCCCGGAAGCCGCGCAATAGGGCAGCCGCTTTCCCGGAATAGCGCAGTTCGGTAAATTCTACATCGGTTAGCACTTCTGCCCGCCGCCACAGACGGGAAAATAGAAATACTGTCAGCAAACCGCTCATTACCATATTCCACCATAGCCAATTCCCGGCAATGCCATGCTTTGCCACCAGTTCGGTAACGGCAAGCGGTGTATCCGCGGCAAAGGTGGTAGCAACCATGCTGGTGCCTGCCAGCCACCAGGGTAAACTTCTGCCGGAAGTAAAATATTCAACAATATTCCTGCCGCCCCTTTTGGAAAAATAAACACCGATGCGTAGTGCAAAAACAAAATATACCACTATCAGTACCCAATCCAGAATACTCACATTCATTCTAAGCCCTTGTGTTTCGGGTGAAATATTTTGAGCAAGAACGATATCCGTTCCGTTTTAATTCCTTCAAGCAGCCGCCTTCCAACAGTCGGGGTGCGATGAATATTTGCTGGCATTGCCGACGGCATTCCGCCCCAATGTGGTGGCGGGGCTTCTTCGGAACGGCGACCAGTGGCACCACAACCCGGTCCTCCTTGAGCGAGGAAAAACGTCCTGCCTTAATTCGTATGCTTAAACAACATCCCGGAAGCACTGCCCACTAAAATTGTGGTTAAACTTCCGACAATTGTGTAGAGCGGCCAGGCGATTTGAACGGTTTGAATAACAACCGTCATGACCACCAGGGCGGAGATGAAGCCGATAATGGCATCCCGCTGGGAAATCTTTTTGGTAAACAAGCCGAGTAAAAATGCGCCTAACAATCCTCCGTACGTATAGGATGCAATGCCCAGTGCGATTTCAACCACGGTTCCTGTCATCCCAATGAATAAAATGGCAACGCCAATCAAAATAAATCCCCACATCAAGGTCACCAATTTTGAGGTTTGTAAAAGCCGGGCGTCGGTTTTTCCTTTACCGGCAAGGGGGATATAAATATCCAGAACCGCAGCACTGGATAAACTGGAAAGACTGCTGGAGAGGGTGCTCATTGCTGCCGCAAAAAGCGCCGCCACAATTAAGCCGCTGACGCCTACCGGCATTTCTTCCACAATAAATTTGGGAAAAATACCATCTGCCCGGGTTAACCCCAGTTCCTGGTAAGAAGCCCCGCCATAGTAAGCGTAGAGCATAATCCCCAATAACAAAAAAACAAAAAATTGGAAAAAAACGGCAACACCGCTTACCGAGATAGCTTTTTGCCCGTCCCGTTGGTTTTTGCAAGTTAATACACGTTGAACAATCAACTGGTCGGTGCCGTGGGAAGCCAGACTAAAGATGGCTCCGGCAACCAGCGCTGTAAAAAAGGTGTAGGGCTGCTTAATAAACTCCTGAATTCCCAGGTTTAAGCCCAAATTTAGCCATTGAAATTTGTTGTCTGCCGCTGCCCATTGGATAACGGTACCGAATCCGTCGGTCAGTTTGGAGATGATTATGATACCGGCGAGGATGGCACCGCTTAAGTAAATGATCATTTGAACCACATCCATCCAGATGACCGAACGGATGCCGCCAACGTAGGTGTAGATGATGGTTAAGATGCCTATGATCAGGATGGAGAGCATGTAAAATTGGTAATCCGAAAGGCTGGCAAACACACCGCTGCCTTTGATGATAAGCGCTAAGGGAATTGCCGTGGCAAATAGCCGCACCCCGTCTGCCAATACCCGGGTGATCATAAATGTTATGCTGGCGGTGTTGCGCATTCCTTGCCCGAACCGTTTTCCCAGGAAATGATAAGCCGTATCAATCTCACCCCGGAAATAGGCGGGGATCATCAATGAGGCAACCAGAAGGCGTCCCACCACATATCCCAGGGCAATTTGCAGAAAGGTCATGTTGCCCTGGTAGGAAACGGCAGGAATACTGATAAAGGTGAGCACGCTGGTTTCCGTGGCAACAATACTGAACGTCACAGCGAACCAGGGAATTTGTCTGCCGCCCAAAAAATAATCGGTGGTGTTTTTTTGTTTACGACCAATCCATGCGCCGACACCGGCAGAAACGACCATGTAAACAAGAACAATGATGATATCGATTGTGGAAAAGCTCATAAAACATCTTCTGTTTTGAACGGTTATCTGAGGATATATCCCGGTAACACTGAAAACGCAGAGGAGTATTGTTCCACCAGCAGCCTTTCACCCGACCGGCAGGGATGCCGGTCGGACTTGTTCGCGACGAACAAGGTTATTGATGAACCATCTTGCCGGTGCCGCAAGCATCACGTCTGCGGCTACTCGACCTCTTTCATCATTTTCGCCTCCGGAAATCTAATCTCTTCTCCCATCCTCTGGAGCAATGCTTTCATCGCCTCGTTATAAAAATTCCGGCGAACTTCGTGCATTCCACCTCGTTCCCGGGTGGGATATACCCTGTTGGTCAGCAAAATAATGGCGATTTTCCGGTTGGGATCAATCCATATTGAAGTGCCGGTAAAACCCAGATGCCCGAAGCTGCCTTTGGAAAAGTAATCTCCTGCGGTCGAGTTCTGATCGGAAGGGGTATCCCATCCCAGGGCACGGGAACTTCCCATAGGCATATTCTGGCGGGTGGTCCAATATTTAATTGTCTCCGGGGAAAAGAAACGATGGTGTCGATAGATTCCGCCGTTGAGCAGCATCTGTGCCAGGGCGGCAAGGTCCTCGGCGGTGGAGAACAATCCGGCGTGGGTGGACACACCGTGAAAGAAAAAAGCGTTCTCATCGTGTACTTCCCCATGAATTAGCCCCCGGTTCATGCCGCCCCCTATTTCGGTCGGTGCGATTCGGGGTAAGAACGTTTTGGGAGGATTAAACATGGTGTTCTTCATGCCCATCGGTTTATAAATCATATCGGCTGCCAGTTTATCAATCGTTTTCCCGGTAACGGTTTCCAGTATCTGACCAATCAACATCAGCCCCAAATCCGAATAGATCATGGAATCGCCCGGGGTATAATCCAGGGGGAGTTGGTAAATGTAGTTTAGTGCTTCTTCTTTATTCCGAGCCTTGTTCCAGAGGTCCACCCACCAGTGAACCCCGGCGGAATGGGTAAACAGGTGGCGCAAGGTGACTGAATCTTTTGCACCTCCGGAGAATTTGGGCAAATAACTTTTCACCGGAATATCCAGGCGAATTTTATCTTTCTCCCAGAGCTGCATTGCCACCACGGTTGTGGCAGCCACTTTGGTAACGGATGCAAGGTCGTAAATGGTAGCAGGGGTAACCGGGGGCGAATTCACATCGTACGTTTGCCGTCCGAAACCCCGGCTGGCGATTAAGGTATCATCTTTGACAATTGCCACCTGGGCGCCGGGAAAGATGGAATCGGCAATGGCTTTTTCAAGAACCTTATAGGCATCCCGGAAGATATCATCATGAATGTCCCGAACCAGTTCCATTTTTCTTGCCGGCCTTTCCAGCCCATCTCCCATCTTGTAGTAGCCGGGAATCGAAACCGGCAGTTTGGCAGTAATGGGGATTTCCCCGAAAATTGCCCGGGTGGCGGCGCGGATCGCTGGCAAATTGGTTGTATAAGCGCAAACATAAGAGGGAGTTTCAGGAAGTTGCCGTAACAGATAGGGTGAACCAAAGGCAATTACCGCCATTGGCTTGTCAACAGTGAAGAGGGTGTCTAACAGGGTAAGCATGGAGTCCGGTAGGGTGACCGAGCCTTTATGACTTGCCCAGCGAACGAATACGCCGACGATGACAGCCTGGGCAGAATCGGTTTTTGTGATAATTTTTTGAATCTCCTCCTCATCCGAACGATAGTCGATCAATGCCGTCCGGACAATGGGGATTCTCCGGGAAACTTCCCGGCTTAATTGTCTTTCATAAATATACCCATATTCCCTGTCGGTGACCACCACCACCAGGGCGCTGTCAATCTTTTCCGCAGGCAGGGGAAGAACGTTTTTATCATCCCGAAGCAATGTTATTGAGGCATTAAAAATTTCTTCCGCTGTTCGTAAGTGCTCCGGCGAAGCCATCCTCTTTTCAATTCGTTGCAGCTCCACACCCGGTTTTTTGTTCAGTCCGAATTCCAATTTGGTTGAAAGAATTCGGGTAACTGCCTCATTAATTCGCTCCAGGGATATCCGACCGTCTTTTACAGCTTGCAGGATGAATTTAAAAGTTGCTTCAAAATTCGGTGAATTTAACAGCAGATCCGCACCGGCATTAATTGCCATAACCGCCGCTTCTCCCGACCAATAATTGTTGGTAATGCCGCCCATCCCCATGGCATCCGTAATCACCAGTCCTTTAAACCCCATTTCTTTCCGCAGCACGTTCTGAATAAAATAAGAATCCAGGGTTGCCGGACGCCCTTCCATCTGGGGGAAGTCGCTGTAGGTGATATGGGCTACCATAACGCATTTAACGCCGGCATCAACAGCAGCTTTAAAGGGAGGAAGTTCAATTTTCCGGAGTCGCTCGTGAGGAACGGAAATCGTTGGTAATCCCAGGTGGGAATCTTCATTGGTATCCCCATGACCGGGAAAATGCTTTGCTGTGGCATACACCCCGTTTTCCTGTAACCCGCGAATAAAGGCGGTTCCCAGTCTTGAGACCAACTCCGGCTTTTCTCCGTAGGATCGGGTATTAATAATCACATTATCGGGATTATTGTTGACGTCCATCACCGGAACAAATCCGATATGAATCCCGATGGCTTTTGCTTCCTGAGCTGTAATTTTTCCAATTTCATAGGCATACGCTTCCGATCGGGTTGCGCCCACCGCCATGTTTTCCGGGAACAGGGTTCCATCTGCAACTCGCATGGCAACGCCCCACTCCAGATCCGCCATCACCAGAAGAGGAATTTTGGCTGCGTTTTGTAGACGTTCGATATATCGGGCGACCGCATAAGGTTCGCCTTTATAAAAAGAAATGCCGCCGATATGATAGTTTTTTACCAGATTTAAGAGTCGTTGAAATTGAGGATCATTTTGATTGTAAAAACGCGGAGAATAGGTAATTACCATCATCTGCCCAATTTTTTCTTCGATGCTCATGCGGGCAAGTTGATGCTCAACCCAGCGGGCGGATTTTCCATGCCGTGTTCCGGCACAACCGGCTATCAATAGCATGAATAGTAGCCCGGTAATTTTTATTTTCTGTGAATGGTTCATAACGTATCCGGGGAAGCATTATTTAAAGTTAATTCGTTTTAATTTGTTGATTAATGAAGCAGAAGCTTGTTCGCCGCTTTTCGTTAATGAATATAGTACCGCTGCTGCGGCTGCCGCTAACTCCTGTTGAACATAGGTAAACTCCAGACCGCGCTTCCGGGCTTTTTGCTTAAATTTTTGATTTACAATAGAGGACTCTTTCAGGATACTCCCAACTAAAGCGATTCTCAGTTCTGTCAGGAACTTGAGTTGCTCTGTCGCTTTTAAAGCCAGATTGAGGAGAGCATCTGCCGCAGAATCCACAATTTTTTCGGCATTTTCTTCGCCCATCTCGGCGAGATCACACACCAATTTTGCACAGGAGGCAACTAAGCGCTGGGGATTTAATGAGGAATAAGTAATCGTTATGAACTCACTGACCCGTTTCAGCCCATAGAATGAGAGTAATTCATTGGTCAATTTAGATGGCTCTTTTCCGGATTCTAAATCATTTATTGCTGCCCGGATAGCTTTATTGCCAATATCAAAGCCCCCGCCTTCATCCCCTAACAGGTACCCCCGTCCGCCGATTTGCTGAAATTGTTTTTTTTCATTTTTGATCAGGCAGATGGAACCGGTTCCGGCGGAAATCAGGATGCCGGGATCATCGTTAAAAATTGAATAGTAAAGAATTTCGGCATCCGTCATGATGGTGAAGTTCCTTATACCCGCTCCCTTGATGATTTCCCCGGCTATTTCTTTTTCCGTTTCTCTGCCGGCGCCGGCAAATGCGAATGTGATCCACCGAACTTTATCAATCTCTTCTCCCTGGAGCAGGTCCGAAATGAGATTTCGAATCAGCTTTGCTACAGACCCCCGATCAAGAATGGCAATATTGCCCGTGCCACGCACACTGGTTCTGATGATGTTACCCCGGAGGTCTGATAAAATCGAGTTGGTTTTCGTTCCGCCGCCGTCTACACCGATAAAATACATTTATTCCCCGTGAATGGGTGTTGCTGGTGAAATTGGCTCTCTACCAGGAGAGTGTAATTGTTTAAGAAGAAATTCGTTATGATCCAAAAAAGTTTGCTCACTTTTATCACTGACGGGTGTGGGTTAACAAATTCAACGGTACCCATTTCAGGCATTCAATTTAGACTTGTCCATGGTTATTCCAATTAAAGCATAAAATTAATTTTAAGTGATAACGGTGAAAATCGCAATAGCAATTCACAAAAAATATTTTGGAACCTGCTACCGCATCGGGGCAAGTTTTGTGTAAGAATAAAAAAGGGGAATAAAAAAGGCCTCATCCTTCCTCAGGAGATAAAGCCACTCAATGCCGGGATGTTGAAAGTTAAATATGCATATATTAAATTAACATCCGTTCGACATAAGAAAAATAAAACGCGGATGGACCCGGATTTACCTGGTTTGTTTTAATGTAATAACCGAGCATCCGTGTAGAACAGCGTTATCTGGTTTTATCTGTGACCTATTGCAAATTCCATCGAACCCACGTTAACGTAATATCAATCTAGTATTTTATGACATTTGATTTTGATGATTGAGGATTTATTGATACTTTTCTTCTATATATCAGATT
>CAYYGL010000095.1:0-18799 GCA_964471235.1 uncultured Calditrichaceae bacterium | reverse complement strand
AAAAAAATAATTTTCTTCCCTCCAACCCTTGACAATTTCATCGAACATTGTTAACTTTTGAAAAAAATCAAACGATACAAATATATGTATGATATGATATGTTTAATCGATAAACCTTTCCTTCTGTAATATCTTTTTAAACCGCCAGGTATTCGTTACCACATGTCAGAATAAATCGGAGAAGTGAAATGCCCGAAACTCCCAACACTGCCCACATTAATGGCACTCACCTTTATTATGAGATTCACGGGCATGGACCCTATTTGATATTGATCGAGGGACTGGGGGCTGCCACCTGGCTGTGGGAAAAACAACTGCCTGAGTTTTCCCAACATTTTACGACTGTTATGTATGACAACCGTGGCAGCGGTTTATCTGACAAACCCCCGGGACCCTATTCGATTTCCCTGTTGGCTGACGACCTCGCCGCCCTGATGGAGTATCTGGAAATTTCACAGGCGTATATCTTAGGGGTCTCCATGGGAGGATTTATCGCCCAGGAATTTGCACTCACCTCTCCGGAAAAAGTGAATCGGTTGGTGTTGGCGGCTACCGGCTGCGGCGGGAAAGACCAGGTAGCCATGCCGCCGGAAGTGCTGAAATCACTGATGGAAAACAGCGGTTCTTCCCGGGATGCCATTCGCCGGAAACTCTCCCTGGCTTTCTCCGAAACATTTATGAATACTCCCCAGGTAGAACATTTAATCGACCTGCGGTTACAGACCCCCCAGCCTCGCCATGCATTTTTAGCGCAGGCAGAAGCCGGTGCGACATTCGATCGTTCTGCGGATATTCATCTCATTACCGCACCCACCCTCATTTTAGCAGCCAGCGGCGACAAGCTGGTACCAGCGGAAAATGCCAACATTCTTGCCCGTAAAATCCCCAACAGTCAACTCAAAATTTATCCCGGGTTGGGTCACCAATTCTGGGTTGAAAACGCCGCGGAATTCAATCGGGATGTCATTGAATTTCTCGCTACCTAATCACTTATGTTTAACCAAATCGGAGGTCTCAGCATGAATTTTTCATTTCATCGAAACAGCTTGTACTCCCGTTTTTTGGGTTGGATGTTGTTACTGCTGCTTACCGGAATCGTGACGGCGCAAAATGGCGTGATCAAAGGAGTGGTGAAATCTAAAGATAGCGGGGAGGCCCTCCCGGGTGCAAATGTGTTGCTGAAGGGAACGGTTTTTGGTACGGCAACAAACAGCAAGGGTGAATTCGTGATGGATAATATTCCGCCCGGAACGTATGAAGTATCCGTTCTGTATATCGGTTATGCGGAAAATAGTCAAACCGTGGAGGTTGTTGCCGGAAAAACGGTTCGCCTGAGCTTTTCATTAGAGCCGGTTGGAATTCGCGGGCAGGAAGTGGTGGTTAGTGCTTCGCGCAAACCGGAGAAAATCACCGATGCCCCTGCCACCATCGAGGTGCTTACCGCGCAAGACCTGGCAGATTATCCCTCCTTCAACCCCGGTGAATTGTTAGCCCGGGTGAAAGGAGTGGATTATTTTCGAGCAGGCGTGCTGGGAACCGGTATCAATATTCGCGGCTTTAACAGCACCTTCAATGCGAAAAATTTACAGATGACCGATGGCAGGTTGTCCACCTTAATCGGCACCAGTTTACCCTATGGTGTTTTGGACCCAACCGTGAAAGAAGATATCGATCATATCGAAGTTATTTTAGGACCGAATGCGGCGTTATATGGACCCAATGCGCATAACGGGCTGGTAAATACCATCACCAAAGATCCCCGCACCTCGGAGGGCACTACAGTCGTGCTCGGTGGGGGAAATCAGAGTATTTTTACCGGTCGTTTTCGTCTTGCCAGTGTTGTAAATGATAAGGTTGCTTTTAAAATAAATGCCGAATACTCCCGCGGGCAGGAATTTGCTTATACCGACTCGGTTTACATCGGGGGAAAAGGCTTTGAAGAGTTTGGGCTGGATCGAGATTTCAACTCATTAAAAGGCGGGGCTGCCCTGTATCTTAGCCCCACCCCCTCCTCGGATATTATTCTGGCTTACGGAGGAAGCAACAGCAATAACCTGGGTATTACCAATGTGGGCAGAAATCAAATTGTGGATTGGCAGGTGCATTATCTCCAGGCGCGATATACCTCGCCTCACCTGTTTGCCCAGGTGTATTACACCATCAGCAAAACCGACAGCACCTATTCGCATGATACCCGCACCAAAAATTATCACGCTCTGCTGGCGGATACTACGCTGAATCTTTCCCCGTCTCAAGCAGCGCAAATGTCCTACACAACTCCTTTGCAGGCATTGTTTAAAGATGATTCCCGCCGCTGGAATGCGGAAGTGCAGTACAATAACAGTTTCGGTGGAGTGAACCTGATTGTGGGTGCCCAATACCAGCGGGATATCGCTAATAGTAAAGGCACTTACTTGCTGGACAATAAGGGGAATGATCCCATCACATTCAACCAGTTTGGCGTATATGCACAAATAGAAACCAGCCTGGGCAATGGTTTTAAGGCTATATTAGCCGCCCGGGGGGATAATCATGAAATTTATGATTTTAACTTCCTGCCTAAAGCAGGGTTGCTGTGGAACAAGGGCAGCGGCACCTGGCGAGTGACCTATGGTAAAGGAATTGCCGCCCCGACAATTCTTAACCTGGAAGCGGATATTTTTAGCGGCATCATTTTAGGAAACTCCGAGGGCTTTACCCTTGCCGACGGTACCAAGATTCCCAAACAAAAGGTGGAAAAAATCCAGACCTTTGAAGCGGGATATAAAGGGGTGCTGGGCAAAAACAAATTGTTTATTGATGCCAATGCTTATTATAATATTTCCGAAGACTTCCTGAGCCCTGCTACCGTATTATTGGCGCCGGTCAAACGGGGTGATCGACCCATTAGTGATTTCCAGCCGGTGAATTACGGGTTTGTACTCACGTATGTGAATTTTGGCAAAGTAAACACCTATGGGTTCGATCTGGGATTGAACTACTATATCAACAATCGTATCAGCCTGTCTGCCAACTACTCATTTTTTGATTATAGTGTGGATGAAAACAACTTAGCTGAAAACGATTTCAATAAAGATGGCAAGGTTGATATTACCGATGTGTTGGTTAATTCTCCAAAAAACAAACTGAGCGGCGGAATCAGTGTTAACCAAAACAAATTTTTTGGTACAGTGTATGCCCGGTGGGTAGAGGCGTACAATTTCTTTTCCGGCTTTAATGTGGCTTCGGAGACTCTACCCGGTGTTACCTGGCGAGGAGCGCCGGTAGTGGAAAACAGCCGGGTGGCAGACACCTTTAATTACGGTCCGTTGGGTGATTTTGTCACCTTCGATCTGACCCTTGGCTATCATATCACCAAAAATGTCACCGCATCCCTGTTGGTCAACAACCTCTTCAATACCCGCTACCGGGAAATGGTGGTTTCGCCGTTTATCGAGAGATTGGTGGTTGGTGAGATTAAATTTACTATGTAAAACGTCCGTTCGACATAAGAAAAATGGAACGCGGATGACCCCGGATTTTCGCAGATTTTTTGTAACGATTCAGCTATATGCCCATTTTGGTCATTCCGGCTTTTCCGATGTTTTTTCGGAAAATACCGGAATGACATTTAAAACATCAACTTTGCAGGTAAAGCTGAAAATTCCGATTTTTTTAAAATTATGGACCAATCATTCGTGTAAAACAGCATTATCTGTGTCATCTGGGTGCAATTTCAAGTTACGTCAAACTCACGTTATGTAAAAGGTAATCATAATGCTGAGTTCGGGCAGGAACATAAGTTGGCGGGGTGAATCGGAATAGCAAGACAGGCTATTCCGTAGCCTGACCGTTCCCGTTCTCACTAAATTCATCTTCAGGGATCAAAAACCTGACAGGAGAAACAATGACATTCGCCTGGATACTTTTTCTGCTTTATATGGCTGGCACCACCTATTTGGGGTGGATGGGTTTCCGGAAGACTAAAAATTTCGGCAGCTTTGCCATTGGCAGCGGCGATTTGCATCCCTTTGTGGTGGGAATCACCCTGGCAGCCAGCGTGGCTTCCGCGGCTACCTTTATCATCAATCCCGGCTTCATTTATGTGCATGGATTGGCAGGTTTCATGCACTTTGTGGTGGCAGTAGGTATTGGCTTTAACCTGATGCTGGTGGTGCTCTCTTTTCAGTTCCGCCGATTGGGCGAACAAACCCGGGCGCTCACCATGCCCCATTGGATCAGCAATCGATACGGTTCAAGGGGGTTTGGGCTGTTCTTTGCCCTGATCAATTTGTTTGCCCTGGCTTTTGTGGTACTGATTGTCGGCGGGTTATCCATCGTTATGCAGCAGCTCCTGGGCGTTTCCAATACCGTGGCATTAATTATTATCCTGGGCTTTGTTACAGGATATGTGTTTCTGGGCGGCACCTATGCGCATGTCTTTACCAACACCCTGCAGGGCTCGCTCATGCTCATTGTTACATTGCTGATCCTTTTTTCCGGGCTGCATCTTTTCTTTGGCAGTGATGGCGGCTTTTTACAGCAAATTGCCGCTCAAAACCCAAACCTGGCAAAGTGGGTGAACCCGGAAAGCAATCTCTACAACAATGTCTTTTCCATATATATTGGCGGATTTTTGATTGGAGCTGCCCTGGTTTGCCAACCGCACATCCTCACCAAAGCGTTGTATGTGAAAAGCGATAAAGCCGTGCGGCAGTACCTCACCTATGGAATTATTATCCTGGCGCTATTCTTTTTGTTACCGATTGCCGGGTTTTACGCCCGGCTCACCGTGCCCCCGGAACAACTAATCGATGCTGCCACCGGCGCTTTCCGTCAGGATTTGGTGATGACCGTTTATATTAAAAACACCTTTCCGGGGTGGCTGTTCACTTTTATCGGAATCGTACTACTGGCTGCCGGCATGTCCACTTTAGACGGGATTTTGGTTTCGCTCTCCACTATCACTGCCAATGATTTTGTATTAACCCTGATAGACCGGTTTAGCCGCACACAACGCACCCCGGAAGAACGTTTGTCAATTGCTTACAAATGGAGCCACATTATTTTGCTTATTATTGCAGTAGCTGCTTTTTTGATTTGTTTGAATCCGCCTAAATTGCTGGGCATTTTCGGTCAGGTAGGTGTGTACGGAATGGCGGTAGCTGCGGTGCCGCCCCTGTTAGTGGGAGTGCTGTTTCACCGTGCCTCCCTGCACCTGGTATGGATTGCCTCCACAGTCGGCATCGCAATTCATTTCTTTTTGTATTTTTACGGTGCCCGGCTTTTTCCCGATTCCGGACTGACGTTTGCTAATCCGGCGGTGCCGGCATCCCTGGCATTATTGATAGCAGGGGGACCCGCTTTAATTGGCGCCTGGATCATGAACCGGAAAGCGGGTAGCGGGGATACAATTTCTTCGTGAAGCCCGGGGAATTCTTATTTTAGAAAATGCTTGATTCGACAAGAATACGTATTTTACTTTTTTTTCGATTCAAACACTTCAAACACAGGCGGAGATAATGACAGCAAAAGATCGGATTAAGCAAGAGATGTTACAGGATTTTGGGGAAGCCTATCGTGGTTTTGGCTTAAGCAAACTGATGGGGCGAGTGGTGGCGTTGTTGATGTTCTCTTCGGAACCGCTTTCCCTGGATGATATTGCCCAACATCTGGAAATGAGCAAGGGACCCATCAGCCAGATTACCCGGCGGCTCCGGGAGAGAAATTTGATCCGCAAAATCTGGAAACCGGGCAGCCGAAAGGATTATTATGAAATTTTACCGGATGTATTTGAAAATGCGTTTCGGAATAGTTTTGCCCTGGTAAAGAACAACACCAAAATCGCCCGGCAATTAAAAAATAGCGTCGAGCAAGCCAATGAACCGGAACTGGAACCATTGTACCACCGGTTGATAGAGATGGAGCGGTTCTATGAAATTATGGAAAAGCACTTCCAGAATTTTTTAGATGAATGGATTAGGGAAAGAGCAAATCTGTACAACGAACTGAAATCAAATTCATAACTTTTTGATTTGTCAAATCCGGGAGATTTGGCACCCGGATAAGATTTACATTCATTTTGTTTGAATTTTTCCAAACATATCAAAAGAAAGACTGGCAACATGAACCGATTACAGGGAAAAACGGCTGTGATTACCGGCGGTGCCCGGGGAATTGGCTTCGCCACCGCCCAAAAGTTTGCCCGGGAAGGTGCACGGGTGATGATCTGGGACATCGATGCGGAAAAAGGGGCTGCCGCTGTGCAATCGCTTGACAAAGAAGGTTTATCCGTCTCGTTTACTTCGGTGGATGTGACTCAATTTGATTCGGTTTCTCGAGCAGCCCGGGAAGCCATTGACCGGTTACAACAAATCGACATCCTTATCAACAATGCTGGTATTACCCGGGACGCCCGTCTGGTGAAAATGACTCCGGAACAATGGCAGCAGGTAATCGATGTGAACCTGACCGGGGTCTTTAACTGCACCAAAGCGATTGTTCCATACATGATTGAACACAATTACGGTCGGATTATCAATGCTTCCTCGGTGGTGGGATTATACGGCAACTTTGGGCAAACCAACTACGTGGCAACCAAGTCCGGTGTAATTGGAATGACCAGGGTTTGGGCAAGGGAATTGGGCAGGAAAGGGATTACCGTGAATGCCGTTGCCCCGGGGTTTATCGCCACAGAGATGGTGGAGACCATACCGGAAAAAGTGCTGACGATGCTGAAAGAAAAGACGCCGGTGGGTCGCCTGGGGACGCCGGAAGATATCGCCAATGCCTATCTCTTTTTAGCCAGTGAGGAGGCAAGTTTCATCAACGGTGCGGTGCTCAGTGTGGACGGGGGGGTCACGATTTAGAGGTAATGGATGGCGTACCAATTTGTCGGTAGGACGGTTTTTAATCGAACCCAATTAGGGCTGCCCCATAAGGGTGCTTTAGAACTCTTGCACTTATTAGCGCTGTGATAACAGTTTAGCTCTATGAAAAAAAGTTATGCGGGAATCAAATAAGTTCGAACTCACCCCCTGTTTCCCACTCTCTTGAAAGAGAGGGGGATTATCCCGGCACAAAGTGCTCCCTTCGGGAAAGGGATGGCTTCGCCAAGGGGGAGAGTTTTATAAACGATTGGAGAAACAATATAAAAATTTTCAAAGTGCTAAAGTGTTATGCCCTGTGATGTATCGAGGTATAAGGATAAATTTTGTCATTAGAATCCAGAGGATAAACGGTTATGCGAAATGCGATTATCCGGGCAACCGGTATGTACGCGCCGGATTGGGTGCTGCCGAACAGCTATTTTAATGAGTTGTTGGGAGAAGATGTGGACACCTGGCTGCGGGAGAATTTAACCATCCGGCAGCGGCACTGGTGCCGGGAAAACGAATCTACCGCGGATTTGTGTGTAGCCGCAGCGAAGCGAACCCTTCAAAACGCCGGGATATCCGCTGACAAACTGGATTTGATCATCATTGCCACCGACACCCCGGAATACATATCCCCTTCCACAGCTTCGGTGGTGCAGCAGCGTCTGGCAGCCCGCAGCGCCGGTACTTTCGACCTGAACACTGCCTGCGCCGGATTTGTTACCGCCCTGGATGTGGGCAGCAAATACATCATCGCTGACAAGCGCTACCGGCATGTTCTGGTGGTCGGGGCGTATGCAATGAGTAAATATCTGGATAAATCCGACAAAAAGACCGTCACCCTCTTTGCCGATGGCGCCGGAGCAGTACTCCTGTCGTCGGAGGAAAACTCACCGCGAGGGTATCTCACCGGCGACCTGCTGACCGAAGGGCAATACCATGATTGGATGGGTATTTATGCCGGTGGTACCCGTCAACCAATCACCCTGGAGGTGTTGCAGCGGAACGACCATCGGTTAAAATTCGTGCGAAAATTTCCCAAAGAACTGAATTCCCAGAAGTGGAAACAGATGATTAACACGATGGCTGCGCGTTTACAGATTCGCCCGCATCAGGTGGATCACTATTTTTTCACTCAAATCAACATCAACAGCATTTACCAGACCCTGGATGAATTGGGCGTTCCCCGGGATCGTGCCCATACCATTATGGACCGCTACGGTTATACCGGCTCGGCGTGCATTCCCATGGCGTTGGCGGATGCGGTGGAAGCCGGGAAGGTTTCCCGCGGTGAGTTGATATTCTTCATCGGCTCCGGCGGCGGATTGGCATTTGCCGCCGCGGCATTTCGGTTTTAGAAGGGGGAGTTGGAAAGTTACGAAGTTGGCAAGTTTAAAGTTAAAAGTTACGAAGTTACTAAGTTGGCAAGTTACCAAGTTGGCAGGTTGGCAAGTTTAAAGTTACGAAGTGGGAAGTTGGATATGATGAACTTGCAAACTTATCAACTCTTCACCGCCGGGGGGAGCATGGAAAACAAAGAATTTGCAAAGGAGTTTGAGAAGCGAACCCGAAATTTTGCAGTAAGAATCATTGGGTTGTCAACAAAATTGCCCAATACACCGGAGGGCAAAGTCGTGAGAAACCAGATTACCAAATGTGGAACTTCCGTGGGAGCCAATTATCGGGAAGCGAATCGTGCCAGGAGTCGGGCAGATTTTAACAACAAAATTAAAATTTGTGAGAGTGAAGCAAGTGAAACTCAGTACTGGCTGGAAGTTATTACTGAAATCGGCTGGTTACCCTGGTCTGTGGTGAAATCCGAGTACGATGAGTGCAGTGAAATTCTGGCGATTTTTTCCGCCATATCCAGCAAACGTCAATGAGCGAAGTCGGCGGGCTAAAGTGGGAAGTTAAAAAGTTGGCAAGTTTAAAGTTATAAGTTCCGAAGTTGGGTTTGGTAAACTTGCAAACTTTCCAACTTTTTAAATTGCAAACTTTTTAACTTGCAAACTTCCAGGAGAAATCCTCATGTTTCGAACCGATTGGATGAGTCGATGGGCAATGTATTCCCCGGAAAAAATTGCGATTACGGAGTATGAAACCGGCCGCCGCCTGAGCTATCGGCAATTGAACAATGCCGCCAATGCCCTTGCCCAACATCTTTTGAACGATTATCAGATTGGCAAAGGGGACCGGATTGCAATTTTAGCGGAGAACTGCCTGGAGTATTTCATCCTATTTGCTGCGGCTCAAAAAAGCGGGATAATCCTGACACCAATTAACTTCCGCCTGGCTCCCCGGGAAATCGACTACCTGCTCCGCGATTCCCAACCCACCCTGATCATTGTAGAAGAAAAATTTTCCGAGACCCTGCAGAACTGCGAAGCTGCCGCAAGCATCTCCACCCGAAAGATGCAAGATTTGGCACAGTGGTGTGAATCGGTTTATGACGTTGCTGTGGACTTCCCGGCGGATAGCCCTACTGCCGAAGATGACCCCATCTTGATTCTCTACACCTCCGGCACTACCGGTTTTCCCAAGGGCGCCCTGTACACCCATAAAATGCTGTTCTGGAACAGTGTGAATACTGCCCTGCGCCTCAATTTAACTTCTGCTGACCGCACCATCACCTGTGCTCCGCTTTTTCATACCGGGGGATGGAATGTTTTGTCTACCCCGTTTTTGCACCGCGGCGCTTATTTTTGTTTAACCAAAAATTTCGACGCCGATACCATTCTGCAGTTGCTGGATGCCGAGGCTGCTACCATCTTCTTCGGCGTGCCGACCATGATGAAAATGATGGCAGACTCGCCCTATTTCGAAACCGTTTCCCTGGAAAAACTGCGTTTTTGTATCGTTGGCGGCGAGGCAATGCCGATTCCGCTGATTGAAAAATGGCAGCGAAAGGGCGTTCCCATTCGCCAGGGGTATGGGATGACCGAGGTGGGACCCAACTTAACCAGTTTGCACCAGGACGATGCCATTCGCAAAAAAGGGTCGATTGGCGTACCCAATTTCTATGTGGAAATAAAAATCGTAAATGATGCCGGGCAGGAGGTTGATTCAGGTGTGCCGGGTGAGTTATTAGTGAAGGGTCCCATGGTGACACCCGGCTATTGGAACAACCCCGAAGCCACCCGGGAAACCATAAGAGACGGCTGGTTCCACAGCGGCGATGTGGTTACCCGGGATGAGGAGGGCTATCTCTATATTGTTGATCGAAAAAAGAATATGTATATCTCCGGTGGGGAGAACGTTTACCCGGTGGAAATTGAAAAATTCTTATATGAGCATCCTGCTGTGGCGGAAGTTGCTATCATCGGGGTGCCGGATAAAAAATGGGGAGAGGTCGGCAAAGCTTATATCGTTACCAAACCGGGGTATCAATTGACCGCAGAGGATGTTCTCGCTTTCTGCCGGGGAAAACTGGCGAAATATAAAATTCCCAAACACATCCAATTTGTAGAGGCTCTGCCTAAGGGTGATACCGGGAAAATCGACCGTAAACTCCTACTGGAATGGCATCAACAGTCACAGCAGTCTTAAATAAAACCATCAGTAGGTTAACTCCCCAAACTTCATTAACCAATTAAAGGAGGTTTGTTATGAAAGGTCTAATCGTTACCATGGTATTGGTAATGGCACTGTTATTTGCCTTTACCGGCAATGTCACTGCACAGGTGCCGGATTCTATGTATTATGAAGTGGTACAAACCAATCCGCCGTTAGGCACTCCCCCCACACCCCAGGACGGTTTCTGTAGCTCCAACGGCGGTGCTTTAGGCTGTGACAACCTGCAAAAATACCGTCGCACCGATGGGGTGGTCGGTGGTGATATTGTCGGAAATTGGCTCTCCGCCGGCGCGGATGTCGCGCCGCTCCTGGCGGTCTTCTTCGACTCCATCTACGCCGATTTTCATAGTGACAACACATACCAGGTGCGGGCTGTTGATCCCAACGGAGTCTCAACCTTTTTCACCGGCACCTATACAGTATCCCCCAGCGGAGTTGGGAATATTTACACCATTACATTGCAGCAAAATTCCCCGGCAGTGGCGACGGTAGAAGGTATTTACGAAATCAACCCTGCGCCGCTAACGGATATTGTGCCCCTTCCCGAAAATGTTCCTGAATCGTTTCGGCTGGAGCAAAATTATCCCAATCCGTTTAATCCCGCTACCACCATCCGTTTTCAGGTTCCGGAGCGGGAGTCGGTTACCCTGCGGGTCTTCAATGCCCTGGGGCAGGAAGTCGCCACCCTGGTTCATAAGACCTTACCGGCGGGCACTTACACTGTCGATTTTCAAGCGGAAAATTTACCGGGTGGTGTCTATTTCTACCGGCTTCAAGCCGGGCAACATGCCCTTACCCGGAAAATGGTGCTGGCAAAATAGTATCCGGTGACCCCGGAAAGACCTCGCTGGAATCTATTGAGGTATCCCGGCTTTGAAGGATTTTGGGGCGAGAAGCCATTCCTGCTGGCGGGCACAATGGAAACGAACTGGATGAATTGATTTTCCCAACCAGTTCAATCTCCCTTGCGGTTCTGACTTGTATCAACCGATTTCACGCTTTCTCAGCCGGGTACCCCGGTGGGATGGCTCGCCCCATCATATCCGCGCAGGGCGGCAGTTTGAGGCTCATGCGTACGGGATGATCTTGATTGGATAAGCAAGTATGAAACGAGGTTCCTCATGAAAAAGACAATTTTATCTCAGCAAGGGGTGGTGAATGCTCTGAGGGCGTTTACCCTGGTCCTTCTGTTTCTTCTCCCGGGAATCATTGGCGCCCAGTCTTTTCCGAAGCTCTCCCAAAAGCAGCCGCCCAAACAACCGCCCAAAGAGTTTCGGTTTGTGGCGTATTTTTTCACTCAAGGCGTAATGAACAACATTTACGCCCGCAACGATTTTCTAAACGGGCAGACCGTCGGGCGATTATTCGGTAGAAATACTACTACAACCGCCGGTTTTGAGACCGCCTATTTTGAGCAGCGCTTGCTGCCGTTTTTTATTTATCAACCCAGGTTGTTTAATGGCAGGGCAATTCTGCGAGCATCATTTGAGATCGATTGGACCTGGGGCGATCGCTCCTATGGCATCGGGGGCAATACCGGTTCCGCTTTCAATGCCGATCAGGTGAATATTCAAACGCAAAACGTAGAACTGGAACTAATTCCCCGTAGCGGTGTTGCCGTAAACCTCGGTTTGCAGCGATTGTTCGATACCCCCTATAATCCCTATCGCACGTTTTTTTCTACCATGACCTACACCGGGTACCGGCTGGCATTCTGGGGCAGCGATGCGGTGGGCATCTCGGTGCGTTACGACCGGGACTATTCCCGCACCAAAGCTGGCTATTATCAACTCTATGAAAACAGTATCCAAAAAAAAGATGATGTGGTGCTCTGGGAGGTGATGCATGAGCAGGATATCACTCCCACCTGGCGCCAGGGCGTTTCCGTTTGGTGGGTAAATGACCGCGCCAACGGCGCCGGCGGGGTATCCATTTTAGGACAGGGATTGAACAGCCTGTTGAATGATTACAACGGCACGTTCCGGTTTCCCCTGGGGAACACCTCTACCCGGCCGTATCGGGCGGATATTTACTGGATCGGCACTTTCTGGAATCGCAATCCCGAATTTACCCTGGGGCGATGGATGACCGGCGGTTTTGCCATTACCAACCGTGGCAGCGTGCACGTCAAACAGCCTGATGGCGAAACACAAAAAACGGACATCAGGGGATATGCCGCAAACTTCCGGGCAGGGTATCGCTACGGGCAAACCGCCGAAGATGCCCTGACCCTGGATGTGGTATATGCCAGCGGCGACCGGGATACCCTCAGCGATCACCGCTACAGCGGCGTTATTACCGGCAATACCTATGGCTCGCCCGGAGCAATTTTTATCAGTCATGGGTCGTATTTGCTGATGCCCCACGGGAATGTGGTCAATCGCTTTGTGGCAGCGGTGAATGATTTGTCCAACCTGGGATTGGGGATGTGGTTTGGTTCGCTCAATCTTTCCAAAGATATCATCCCCAACAAACTTTCCCTGAAAGTCTCCGGGGCAGCGGCTGTCAGTCAATATGCACCGCCGCAGGGGGACAAATTCATCGGGAAAGAGCTCAATTTCCGCTTCAGTTATCGCCCTGGCGTGTTCATGAACCTGGAATTACACGGCGCATACCTGTGGTTGGGGGACTTTTACACCAGCTCGGTCGTCAATGGCAAACAGGAAAAACAAAGCGATCCGCCGGTCAGAACCACCAAACCCCGTAATCCCTGGACAGTTTTCCTGGTGTTTAAATGGTTGATGTTTTGAACTTCTCCACCTGTCAATAAAAAAAAACGGAATCCCATCATGAAACACTTCATGCTGCAATTCATGTTATCCGCCATGTTACTGACTGCCTGCATGGCGCCTTATAAGCATTTACATCCCCTGGAGTTTTCCGAACTTAAATATCCCTTCCCGGTGAAGTACCTGACGCTGAAAGACGATATCCGGATTGCTTATGTGGATGAAGGCAGCGGCGATAAGACCATCATCTTCATTCACGGGCTGGGGAGTTACCTCCCGGCATGGCAGAAAAACATCCGGGAACTGAAAAATCGTTACCGCTGCATCGCCCTGGACCTTCCCGGTTACGGGAAATCCTCCAGGGGAGATTATCCGTACGGGATGGCGTTTTATGCGGATGTTGTAAAGCAATTTATGGAGGCGCTGCACCTTTCCCCGGCAGTGATTGCCGGGCATTCCATGGGCGGACAAATCGCCATGACCCTGGCGCTGCTGCATCCGGAAATGGTGGAGCAATTAATCCTCATCTCCCCGGCCGGTTTCGAACGCTTTACTCCCGGGGAACGGAAATGGTTCGAAGAGGTGGTCACGGTTGATGGTATCCGCTTCACCCCGGTGCAGCAAATCCGCGCCAATATTGTCAACAACTTTTATAACATGCCCGATGATGCGGAATTTATGATAACCGATCGAATTGCCCTGCGGGGCGCCAGAGACTTTGAGGCATACTGCTATGCAGTAGTGCAATCCGTAAGAGGGATGTTAGCGGAGCCGGTGTACGACCACCTGGAGGAGATCAAACAGCCGACGTTAATTATCTTCGGCGAGAATGACAACCTGATCCCCAATCCCTACCTGCATGGCGGTCATTCCCGAACGATTGCCAACATCGGTGATGAGAAGATACCGGATAGCCAATTGGTGATGATTCCCTCCTGCGGTCACTTTGCCATGTTCGAGAAACCGGCAGATGTAAATCGTGCGATAGAGGGATTTTTGAAATGAGGGGATGGGAAATTGGTTTATGTTGATTGAAGGCGAGATGAAAAGCCGGGTAAAGAAAAACCAAATTCCAGTTTGTTACCATTTTCCGGTAGCGGCAAGATTACTATCCGATCCGAAAAGCACCAGCACATCCCCCGGCTGAATGACATAATCCGGTGCAGGAACAATAAAACCGGGGCTGTCTTCTTCCTGAAAGGGATGGCGGTTCTGGCGGATCATCAGCACCTCCACGTTATATTTGTTCCTTAATCGCAATTGGGAAAGACTTTTCCCAACAAATCGGGTCGGCACCTTCCGTTCCACAATCGAATAGCCCTCAGCCACCTGGACGGCATGGGTTTTTTCCAGGGTTTTTAACCGTTGCCCCAATCCGTCCGCCAAATTATATTTTAAACTTTCCCGGTTATAAGCGGCAATGACATCCTGGCGGAACACCGTGCCAATGATTTTGTTGGGATGCTTTGCGGAGACTACCGGCAGTTCATCCACATTCTCATGACCGAAGACATTAAACACATGTTCCAGGTCGTCATCTTCTTTTACGGTGATGATGCCGGGACGGGCAATATCCCCGGCGACCAGCATACTCTGTAAATTTTCATAATCAGTGATGATGGGGCGCAGTTCACTCTCGGTAATCGTTCCAATCAATTCCCCAGCCTGATTTATCGTGTAGAAAGTATTATGGGGGCTTTCGATTAGCTCGCTGATCAATCGAGGAAGCGGGGTATGTTCCGGAATCAGCACCACATCGCTGCGCATCACATCTTTTACCCGGATGGAACGGAGGATATGACTCTCTTTGCCGCGGGATATGCGATATCCCTGGGCTTCCAGGTGTTTGCTGTGAATCGATCCCCGGATCACCACCTGCACCATGGTAGTACTGACCACCACGCCTAACATCAATGGCAAAATAAACGTATAATCCCGGCTCATTTCGAAAATAATCAAAATTGCCGAGATGGGGATGGAGTTGATCCCCCCCAGCACCGCGCCCATGGATACCAGGGTGTAGGCAACGGTATCCACCGGAATGCCGAATACATTGTTTAAGACGTGCGCATAGAGGTAGCCAAAACAAGCTCCCATAAATAAGGAAGGAGCAAACACCCCGCCAAATCCACCCGATTCCAGGGTCAATGGAACCAGTATAAACTTCAAAGTCATGAGAATGATGACCAGTTCCCAGGTAAACCCATGGGCTAAAATGGTGTTGATGGCATGATAGCCGAAGCCGAAGATGGGGCGGAAGAAATAACCGGAAACGCCGGTGAGTACCCCAACCATCATCATCGACAGCCATTGGGGAATATGGCTCAGGAGCCCTTTTCGAAAAAGATGATTTACTTTCTCGGAATAACGAATGAACAATAGCGAGATAATACCGGCTCCCAGACCTAAAATGGCATAGAGGTATAAATCCTTATAAGGACCGATGGAGATGTTCTGGAAGATAAAAGCCGGGGTGTTGCCCAGGAAAATGCGGGAGACAGCGCTGGCGGCCACAGATGCCAGGATAATGGCGGAGAACGTGGCCGATTGAAAATCATTGAGCAGTACCACCTCCAGGGCAAAGAAGATGCCGCCTAAGGGGGTATTAAAGATGGCGGCAATGGCAGCACCGGCGCCGGCAGCGGTGAACATCCGCCGCCGCCTTTCCGAGAAACCGAAGATACTCCCCAATTTGCTGGAAACCCCGGCGCCGATCTGGGCTGCCGGTCCTTCCGGACCCACTGTGCCGCCGGTGCCCATGCAAATTGCCGGAGCTAAAAAATGAAACAGGGTCACCCGCAACGGAATGTAGCCGCCCCGCACGGCAACTGCTTTGATCACCTCTGCCACCCCACGCTTCCGGGCCGTCAATGGTGCAAATTTGATCATCATGCTCTGCAGCAACATCCCGATTGCCGGGATCAGGATTACCGCGCTTCCCCCTAAGAAAAAGAAGATATCCTCTCCTGCTCCGAATGAAATCTCGCTGAAAAAATCAATGGTTTCATGAAAAAATACCGACGTTAAACCAACCACCGCCCCGGTGAGAATGGAAAATGCGCTGAAAATGGCGTATTCCGGCACCCCGATATGGCGCACTTTCTCCTGTATTCGCCGTCTTGCCCGACGCAGCCATTTGAAATTTACTACTGATGTTATCGGTTTCATTCTCACCTTCAGTGCCTCAAAAAACGAAACGGAAAATAGTCATTTTTTTACTAAAATTGAAGATTTTCTAAAAGAAATGCCAGCTCATACGCTCTCCTGTATTCCTGAAGATATCATTGTTTTTTTACCGGAAACCAAAGTAATTTACCATCGTTTGTAATAACCCCGGGAAAAGGGATATGGTAGCTATCGGCATTACCGGAGGAGATGAGATACCGCTAAAACTATCCATGGGAGTAATGTTTCTTGCCACATTCCAAGAAACTCCTTTGTGATGCTCTCGTTATGCTTATCTTCCGGATCCCGGTAAAACAAACGAGGATGAACAAATGGCATTACGGTACGGAATTTTCCAACAAATCATTTTTGCTTTAGCATTTTTCTTCTGGGGATTCGTCGATGCCCAGCCGGCATCCATCTCCGGTTTTGTGGTGGACAGCACTTCCGGAGAGTCCCTCCTTAGCGCCAATATTTACCTGGAAGATTTGCAAATCGGGAGCACGACCACAGATGAGGGATATTATGTCATTTATCCCGTTCCTCCCGGGGAACACATTCTGGTGTGTCACTACCTGGGGTACCAAACTTACCGGACAACAGTTCGTATGAAACCCGGTCAAAAACTGCACCTGGTGGTTCACCTGAAGCCAACCGTACTAAGCGCCAGGGGAGATACCATTGTTGCCAACAGTGGGGTGCTGGAACGAGATGTTCAGGTGAGCCGGGTGGCGCTGTCCGCTCGCAACATTCGCCAGGCGCCTCAATTGGGAGAGGCAGACCTGTTCCGTACCCTGCAGGCACTGCCCGGTGTTGTCGCACCCTCCGATTTCTCTACCGGTCTGGTGGTGCGGGGCGGCAATACCGATCAGAATCTGATCATGCTGGATGGCATCACGGTGTATAATCCTTCTCACATGGGCGGTTTGTTTTCCAATTTTCTGTTGGATGCCATCAAGGATGTGCGCTTTATAAAAGGGGGATTTCCGGCGGAATACGGCGGCAGGATGTCGGCAGTGCTCAATGTGATCAGCAAAGAGGGCAACCGTAAGCAGTTCTCCGGGGGAATGGCAGTCAGCGTGTTGAGTAGTCACCTGAGCATGGAAATCCCCACCGGCAACGGCTCCCTGCTGATCGCCGGCCGGCGCACTTATTTTGACCAGGCACTCAAATTGATTGGGGAAGAATTTCCTTACTATTTCTATGACTTCCAGGGGTCTTTTCATCAGGAATTATCCCCCCGGGATCGACTGACCGTCAGCGGCTATTTCGGCAACGATGTGCTGGATTGGAATAAAATCACCATCAACCTGCTCTGGGGAAATCGTACCCTCTCCGCTCACTGGCAGCATGTTTTTTCACCGCGCCTGTTTTCTCACTTTATGGTCGCCTGCAGCCGCTTTAATACGTCCGTGGAATTCGGCGGCAATGAGGGGGTGGACAGCGACAATCAAATTCTCGATTATTCTCTAAAAGGCGATTTAACCTATTTCCTCTCCCCGAAAAACGACATCAAATTCGGTTTTGAAATAAAGAAACTCTTATTTGAATATAAGAGTGTATTCGATAACCGCACCTTGTTGAAAATTAAGCAAAGACCATCGGAAGCCGCGCTTTACATTCAGAACAACCGCCAGTTAAGCTCCCATTGGATGCTCAATGCCGGGCTGCGGTTGAGTTATTTTTCCGGCAGTCGGAACACGCTGTACCCGGCGCCCCGCCTGGCATTGAAATACAAGTTGGGTCGCAACGAATATCTCAACTTTGCCACCGGGCTTTACCGCCAGTTCATTTTTACCGTGCAGGATGAATTTCGCCCCAACATCACCAACGACTGGTTTGCCATCGACAAAACCGTTCCGGCAGGGCGGTCCATTCACTTCGTGATGGGGTATGAGCGCAAGTTGTGGAGCACCACCCGCATCCAAATTGAAGGATACTACAAAACCCTGGACAACATGCTCACCTACCGAGAAACCCGCTCGGCAGTCGATCAATCCCTTGGCGAACAAACCTCGGTGAACCGCTTGTTTGTGCCCACCGACGGCTATGCTTACGGCGGGGAAATTTTCATCCACAAACAATACGGGCAGTTAGCCGGATGGATTGGCTACACCCTGGGCTGGGTGAAAAAGCATTTGGACAATGAGACCTATTATGCCTCCTTCGACCGCCGCCATAATTTAAACATCCTCTTCAGTTATGAGCTTGGGAGACGCTGGCGCTTTAGCACCCGGTTTAACTATGGCAGCGGCTTCCCTTACACCCGGGCACTGGCACGCTACGAAGAACATGATGACGGATTGACCGAGCAGCGCATTATCTTTGACGATCATCGCAACCGTTTCCGCTACCCGGCTTACCTGCGCTGGGACGCCGGATTCAGCAAATCTTTCCGGATGTTCGGCAGAGCGGCACAGTTTGATATCCAGGTCATCAATCTCCTCAACCGGGATAATGTCTTTTTTTACAAATGGG
>CAYYGL010000094.1:0-18916 GCA_964471235.1 uncultured Calditrichaceae bacterium | reverse complement strand
TCTTTTATCTTGAGAACCCCTACCCCGGAAGAATGCCGAATATGAGATTCACCGAAGGCGTCTATAACCGGCATTCCGACGGTCAAAAGTTGACCGTCGGAACCCGGAATGACACAAACGGGCATATAGCTGAATAGTGACCACATTTTATTGTTTATCCTCACTGTCATACCGGCCGAAGAGCCACCACTCTCAAAATATTTTTGAGAAATGGCTCCTTCGGAGGAATCTATGAGATGCCGGAACCCCGCCACGGAGTGGCACCTACGGTGCAGGGGCAGGCATATCCGGCATGACAAGAGGGGTGAATTTCACACAGAATACAAGATTATTTAATTGAATCAGCTCTACCATAGCGCTTCCACATTATTGGTCTGCAATGCCTCGATTGCCGGAGAGACAATCTGCTTCCGGCGGGCAATCTCTTTAATCACCCGGTAATATTTCTGAATATGGTACTCTTCGGTCCAGTAGGCATGATAAGCGCGGTAACCCTTTTCACCCAACTCATTTCGCAACTCGGGATTCCGGCGAAATTTTTCCATGTGCTCAATCAGTTCATCATCGGAATCATAAACAAAACCGCCGCCGCTTTGTTGTACTACCTCCGGCAGTGCGCCCAGGTTATGCACAATCACCGGGGTCTTCTGGGAAAACGCCTCGATGATGATGATGCCGAAGACCTCGTAGCAAATTGAAGAAACCAGCAGCGCTTGTGCATGGCGATAAAGAGCGCGAAGCTGGTGGTAGGGAAGGCGTCCCAGAAACTTGATATTGGGAACATCCGTTGCCAGCGCCTTCAAGGCCTCGCCGTATTCGCCGTCCCCGGCGATTAACAGATCGCATTCCGTATAACGGCGAAAAACCCGGATTAAATTTTGCACACCTTTAATTTTTTCCAGCCTGCCCACAAACAAAAAATAAGGGCGATCATGCTGAAAAGCGGTCTCATCCACCGGTTCATCCGGGTTTGCCGAGGTGGGCAGGAAATACGGCAGGTGGATGATGGGAATATCCAGCCCGTAGGCGTGGTGTTTATCCCTGGTAAACAAACTGGGGGAGAGAAACATATCCACCTGGGAAAGCTGTCGATTCATATAGCCTGTATAGCGCCACCACTGGGGAGGACGCTTGCCGGCTAACTGGCAGCGAATACATTCCTGTTTGGTGCAAACTTCCCGGTTATATTTCCAGAGCACGTGCATGGGACAGACCAGCCAGTGTTCATGGGTATGATATAATTTGATGGCGTCGCCGTAATCCAGCACCTCTAACCCGATCAACGACATATTGTGATAATGAATGACATCATAGTTGTTTTGTTCGATGAGTTGCTTAATCAACTCCCGTTTAAAATAGGAGCGCCCGGTTTGTTGAGTGGCTAAGGCAGCCCAGAAGCCTGCCCGGGTTTTCAATGGATAGACAGTGATGTTGGGATGGTTGGGATAATCCCCCTTGGGACCGTTTTTCTCCAGCACCTCATACGCATCCACCGAATGCACCACATCCACCTTGTGTCCCTGCCGCGCCAGTTCGTTGCATAAGCGGTAAATGTAAATGCCGTCCCCGCCAAAATTATAAGGCGGAAAAAATGTGGTGATCATCAGGAATTTTAACTTCGGTGTACTTTGGTTGCTGTTTGTCGTTGTCGGTTGTCGATTCATGTCATGCTTCCGTTAAATTTTTCATCACCCGGAGGACGGTGCGGGCGGCTTTCTCCCAGGTAAATTGTTGTGCCCGTCGGAGCGCTTTTTCGGATAACTGCTCCTTCAAATGATTGTTCTCTTGTAATGTCTGTAAATGCGCCGCTAACTGTGCCGTATCGTTGGGATGGAAGAATAATCCGGCATCTCCCACCACTTCCGGCAGGGATGTGGTCTCGCTGCCGATGACCGGAGTGCCGCAGGCCATGGCTTCCAGGGCTGGCAATCCGAAGCCTTCGCAGAAAGACGGCAGTACCAGAGCATCTGCGGTAGAATAAAGCAACGGCAGGTCTTCATCGGGCGCATAACCGGTAAATCGAATATCGCCGCTTTGGGTGCGTTCCCGCGCCCGGGTGCTAATCTCCGGGTCCATCCAGAAGGCGTCGCCTTCAAAATCTCCTACAATCAAAAGTTTGAACCGGGGATCGTTTACCGACTGTTGAAACAGGTGGAAAGCATTAATCAGGGTTTTCAGATTTTTATGGGGAGCAATCCCACCCACATAGAGAAAAAAGCGATCCGTTTTCTCCAGATTGTATTTCCGGCGAATTCGTTGCAGTTCGTCGTTCATGGAAACCGGGTGGAACATGGCATCTGCCGCTTCCAGGGTAACCGCCACCTTTTGCGGAGATATTTTAAAATACTGCACAATTCCTTGTTTGGAAAATTCGGACACGGTCAGGATCAAATCCGCCTGGAAGCGCGCCAGCCAGGTTTTTAGTCCCCAGAAAAGTCTTGCCCGGAAATTGGGAAATACCATTTGGGGATACCATTCGGCAATGACATCATGAAAGGTAACAATGGTTTTGGCAGAGGTGCGCGCCGGGAAATAGGTGTAAACCGACGGGTAAAACAGGATGTCCAGCGGGATGCGGGAGACCGCCTTGCCCATACGGAGCATATCCGTTGGAGAGCGGTACCCGGAGGCGGATGCCGCTTCGGTGGCGGCGCTGGAACTGGGCACGGTTATCACTTCCACTCCCTCCGGAAACCGGCATTGCTGCCCGGCAACAGAGTCGATGAAGAACACATAGTCATGCTCCGGCTCCAGGGCAATCATGACATTCAATAAATTGCGGGTGAAGCGCCCGTACCCCCGCGGGTTTGCCCAACAGGATGCGTCTACCCCGATTCTCATATTCTGATCATGGATTTGGGTTGTCGGTTGCGGCAGCACCTATCTGAAAGATTCTCAGGTAAGGAATGTCTCCCCCGGTAATTTCCGGAAATTGGTAGATGCAATCGTAATTTTCTTTAAAGAATGTGAAATCGTTTTTCTTTTTACTCCAGACAAAGTAGTAATCAATCCCGTACTTCTGTAACTCATGAATCAAATCATCACAGGGGATGTTATCCTTTGCCGACCCGAAGTAGCGGGTGTTCATAAAAAACGATAGAAACAAGGGTCTTTTGTAATGGCTGTGGGAGGCAATATTGCCGGATATATGATATTTCTTTGTTAATACCCGGCTTAATTTATAGATGTCTGCACCCTCGTTTTGATGGAGGATTAGATTTTTAACCGGATAAATGATAAAAGAAATCGTAAAAAAGAATAGCATTATCCTTTTTCTGCCGGGATTAAAAAAATCTGTGGTAAACAAGTGAGTCAGTACATATCCTCCCATCAGTAAGAAGAGGAATTCATCCACCCATAAATAGCGTTCAACCGGTACGACCAGGAAAAATCCCGATGTATATGCAAAGAGGGTGACCAATGGTATCAACCTGGTATCTGATAGGGTTCTTTTGGAAAATGGCGCCAGGAGTAGAACGTAAATCACAATGAAGGCATAAGATAGGGTGGAGAATCGCCCGAAATTATGTAACACCTTGGCTGCAAAGAAAATGCACAGTTTTAGTTGATATTTCAGGTATTGGATGGATTGCAGGGGACTCCAGGAGCCATCCGCTGTTTTCGTCGGGTCTTCCCAGATACTGACAGCGGATTTATCTATCGGTTTAAAAAAACCCTTGGCACCGATTGGATGTCCCTCGGAGTTCGGTTTCATATAGCTGTAGGCATACTTCACCGAGGTGCCAATGGTGAATTCGTGATATTTGTTGCTGATCAGCGCTATCCAACTTCCGCTGACAATGAGAAACGCTAACATGCCGGAAGTGAAATTGTTCAGCAGGTTTTTTTTGAGGGAGCGATCATCGCATCTGAAGTAGTGAAGCAAATTTACCAGGGGAAAATGCAGCAGAAAGAAAGGGAAGGCATACGATTTACTGAGATAAGCAACGCCGCCCAAAAAGCCGGATATCATGCCTTTCGACCGTCTTTCGATATACGCCTTATCAAAGATAACGATGAAATAAATAAGCAGCACCCCGGCTAATAGCAGATCCGGTGTGCTAAAGGCATAGACAAAATACACCATGGGAATAATCAAGGTGAATATCAGCACCCGCCGAATTGATTCGGATATTTCAAAGCGATAGGAAAGGCGGTAGGTCAACACCATATTGGCAAACCCAATCAAAACGGACAAAATTTTGATTGCCGGGAGGGAGGGAATGCCTATCCATAAAAGGGGCATTAACAACCAGGAGTACAAGGGGCTGAAATACCCGTTGATCGCAAGGTGAAAATTCCCATGCAAATATCTTTTGGCAATAGAGATGTATGAAATGGTGTCCGGGTACAATTTGTATTGGAAAAGGGGAAACAAGAGCACCGCTAATCCCACGTATAGAACCAATGCGATGCTCAAGGCACTTCGCTTTTTCATAAAATCGGAAACACTCATGTTAATGCTCTCGAAACATTAATTTGAAATGTAAACTGTTTTGGAGGGGAATTCCGCCATAGCAAGGCGGGATCTAATAGCCCTTCGTGCTGTTTCCTTGAAAAAAGAACCGATGAGGAAAAAGCTTTAACCGGCAAGAGGCAGTTTAAAGGGCTTGTTATCCGCCGGTTGTACCCTGCCATTTTTGCCATTCATGTGTAGTTTAATCTGCATGTTGATAAACATGGAAAGAAGTCTATGAAATGGCTGGGGACGGCTGACCACTTTCACCCGGTGTTCGCGAATTGCCTCAAAGATAGCACTTTCGGTCTTATAGGGAGAGGTAATGATTGAATGAGAGACACCCATGTAATTTAGTACATGGCAATCGGAGTTGCCGATCAGCGGGAGACGGTATTCCCGGGCGACCGCCAGCGCTTTCCGGTTAAAATTGATCCAGCGGGTGTAAAAATAGGAATATTCTACCGCATCAAACAACTCAATATGCTCGATCAATTTGTTACCCAGGCAATGATGCGCCCTAAAAAACGGGTGGGGCGCCACCACAAACAACCCGTCATTTTTTGCCTTCCGCAATTCGCCAAAGGTTTTGATTTTTTCAGTCGCAGGAAAAGCGTTTAACAACAACACATGTTTTCCTTCTATCGTTTTCTCGATTCCCGGTATCAGCAGGATATCATGATCGAGGGCATAGCTAACCAATTCCGGGGTGTATGTATAGGTATCGTGATTGGTAATGGATAACACTTTGAAGTCTTTTTTTGCAGCATGAGAAATTAATTCATAAGCGGTATGAGCAATGCCGTCGTAGCGATCATCGGCGGTGTGGAGATGCAAATCGGTTTTTAATTTTAATTCTACCATTTCTTCAACTGCTTCCTTCGTTAAGTGATTCCGTGTTGTTTATCATTTACCGGTTTCGTTTAAAACAAGTGTTAAGTTTAATACCGAATAGACGGTTTTCTCAACGAAAATTTGCATTTAATTTTTGGCTTTTCCATCATCCGGCAGCCGTTATGGCTAATTTAATAGTCGAAACATCCACGAATTTCTTGACTCTCGATTACCCGGCAAAGATATATAACCGGAGCGGTGTGGGGGACGAATTCTCTCAACTGTGTACAGCAAATCGATTTTCGGGAATTGGCATTCCCGCCGGCAACGTTGTTGGAACATGAATCGGTTTATATTACCCGGCTGGTGAGTTGCCGCCCCTGCATATCTTTCGGCACAGAGACTCCCAGGTAATTTAAGATGGTGGGCGCCACATCCATCAATTGGGCGCCCTTGACTTCCACACCCGGCTGCGGATTTTGCGGATCATAGAAAATAAACATCCCATTCTGGGCATGGTTACAGGCGTCCGGTCCGGTATCGTTCTCAAAGGTATGCCAGCCGTCGTACCCCAGGGAGCCCACCGAGCGCCACAACAGGTCGCCGAAATACACAATCAAATCCGGCGCTACCCCGCGTACTTCCCGGTAAACTTCCTCCGGTTTAAACACCTTCGTGCCGATGTTTTTACCATCCGGGTCGGTGATTGCCTGAAATTTTTCGCTTAGCTCATCCCGCACTTTCTCATATTCGTTCGAAGGTATAACACCCTCGGGTTCCCGGTCCTTCACATTCAGAAAAACCCGCCCGTAATACCCGCCGCTGCCCCATGCTTTCGTACGCCCCCAGTCCACTTCCAGATCTTCAAACCGCACAATCGTTCCCGGTTTGGGGTCTTCTTTAAACGCCAGGTAGCCGTTTCGCCATAACCACTCGTTGATGCAAATGCCGCCGTCCATCCGCTTTGCCCCATGATCCGATACCACCAGCACCGCGGTGTTGTTATCCAACTGTTCCAGCCATTCCCCAAGCTTGGTATCAATTTTGACATAGTAGTCATGGATGGCGTTTTCATACGGATTTCCCGGTTGATAGCGGAAATGCTGGGGGTCATGATAATTCCAGAAGCCATGGTGAATGCGGTCCACCCCGATTTCCATGTACATGAAAAAATCCCACGGTTTGTTTTTCAGGGTGTAATCCACCACTTTAAAGTGCTTGTCGGTCATGATATGAATTTGCTCCAACAGCCAGTCTTTGTTATCGGTGCGGAATTCTTTCACGTCAAAATCGTATTCCGGGGTGAGGGAGAGGACTTCCCGTTTGAAGGCGTAGGGATAGGCAAAATCACTCTGAATGCCCGGGGTGAGAAAGCCGGAAATGAGGTTTCCCCGGAGGGGGCGCACCGGGAAGGTCTGGGGAACGCCCATCACGATGCTGGTTAACCCGGCGTCGCTCAGGTAATTCCAGACCCGTTTTTCCTTTACCACATGTCCCATAGCGATAAACATCTTGTCGTAGGAATGATCCGCCCGGTTGCGGAATCCGTAGAAACCCAGCACACCGGGGTCTTTGGAAGAGAGCATGGAACTCCAGGCGGGCACGGTAATCGCCGGGATGCTGGATTGCATCTCGCCCCATAAACCGGATTTGGCTAAGAAGCCCAGGTTCGGCAAATCATCCCGCCAGCGGTTAAACACCAGTTCCGGGGCGGCGCAGTCCAACCCGAGGACAAAAACTTTTCGGTTTTTCTTAAATAAACTTTTCAGATTCATGATGATGACTCACGATATTAGGGTATGTAAAATAAATTTCCCTCTCAGGTAGTGACCCATTCGGGGAAGGGGTGGTCAGACGGACTCCTTTGGAGCTTCGCCATGACGCTCCCAGGTGACAACATTTCCCTCCTGCCGGAACTCCGTTTCGGCATGTTGTAAGGTTGCGAAACTGAGTTTCGCAACCAGATGAAATCTCACTCCTGAAACATGATTTGGAATTGTGAAACCGAGCAATACCTATGGATTAAATTTCCACCTTAAACACGCCTTTCATGGAAAAGCCGGCGGCAATGGAGACCACCAGGAAAATCACCAGCCAATGAACAGGGACTCCCCAAACCCGGGTTTCACGGTGCGGATAGCGAATGTGAATCTCGCTGAGCTCCCCATCTCCCGGCAGGGTCTTTTCCCCGGGATAGAGCAGCCCGCTCAGGGAATTCCCCGCCAGCCGGTACGGTGCTAATTTGACAAACCGGTTGCCGACCCGAACCGTTTTCCGATATTCTCTGCCGTCAATTGTCACCCGGAGTTGCCAGTCGCCTTCCCGAACTGCTTTAAACCGCCAGTCAATTTCGCTGAGGGGAATAATTCGAATCGGCGGGGTTTCGATTTGAATTCCCTCCGGTGTCTGCAACTCCACCCGTTCCAACAGACCGGCATTTTTTACTTTTATGGATAAAATCGATTTTTCCCCTACTTGGAGGGGACGAAATTCATACCAGGTTGCCAGTTGGATTAATATGAGGATGGTGGGCACCATCAAAATGAGCATGGGTTTGAGGGCGAATTTGATATACCCGAAATTGGTCAGGAATAAATCCTTCATTGCCTCCAGGGAGAGCGCCACATCATCCTTATACAACCGAAATTCCAGCAGGTGGGCTTTGAGTTCATTCTTCAGTTGTTTAATCCCTGTCTGATTGGAGGTGTGTTTGAAGATAAACAACATCATGATTCCCACCACCACAGAGATAAATATTAACCCCCAGACCGGGTTAAGCCAGTGGAACGGATAAAACAGGATATTGAAAACCATGTTAAAAATGCTGTTCAAAATGTCCATGATCATTGCTATGTAAAGTTAGATGAATGGTTAGTGTTAAAACGAACTGCCGATGTCAAACAGGAAGGGATTCCTCCAAAGGATCCGCCGGTGCAGCGAGACAAGCCCGGAATGACAACAAAAACATACACTTATCTGTCATTCCTGCGAATGCAGGAATCTCATAGCAGCATGACTTGTTTAACACCTCCGACAAATGTTTATCACAAATTTTACTGCGACCTCAACAAGGTAAGAGCTGCCCGGGGAGCCGCGACCCAATGATTGAATCCGACTGAGAACGAATTGGTTCAGGAGATGTAGCCCAATCCCCGCAGCCGTTTTTCCACTTCTTCCAGGGAATCACCGCCCTCTTCTATTTTGGCAATCTCCTTCTCCACGATGTGGGTGATAAATTCCTCCACCGAGGAATAACCCGCTGCTTCGGCATAACGGGTGGCTTTTTCCATCAATTCCTTATCGAGCTTAATTTTCTTCCCAAACATTTTCAGACTCTCCTTTAACTCGTTCGTTATAACCAAATTATCACGCTAAAATCGGTTTGCCGTCCATCTCTTTAGGAACCGTCAACCCGAAATTTTTGATGATGGTCGGCGCTAAATCCCATAGCCCCGGTTTGGGATGTCGGATTTCTTTATTGCTCATCAACAACCCGGGAACCACGATAGGGTCCATACAATGATCGGCTGCCCATTTATCGGTACGGTCCCCCACAATTCCTCTGGGAAATTTACCGAGCACCGCTTCGTCGGAAATCCGGTATCCGCTCCGATAGCCCACCACGATATCCGGCGCCAGCGCCATATACGGTCCGGAATAAATCTCTCGGGAATCATAAGCCCGGGTAATAATCTTCTCTCCGGTTTCAGGGTCTCGCACCTCGTTCAGTTTTGCCTGGATATCTTTTTTGATTTGTTCATACTCAGCAGGCGGCACGGATCCGTTGGCTTCCCTGCCGTATAAATTGATATACAACCCGTTGAGTCCCAACGCAAAGGCTTTGGTCTTTGACCAGTCCACATAATCGTAAAATTCGCTCTCATGCATCTTCTCCGGATCGGTCAAAACGGTATACCCGTTCTCCACCAGCCAGGTGCTGAGATGAAACTCCCGCCGGAAGGGAGCAAAACCGTGGTCGGAAAGCAGCATAAAGGTGCTGGTGCCGTCCATTTTGGCGAAAATTTGCCTCAGCACATCGTCCATTGCCCGGTAAAAATAGTAAACCGCCTCTTTGGCTTCCCGGCTGGCATTCGGCTCATACAGCGGGTGGGTGGGGTCCATATCCCGCCACATCACATGACTGTTTTGATCCACACTGGAAAAGTAAAAGAAGAAAAATCCTTCCTGGAATTGACTGAATTCATGATGGAAAGCCTTCAACCGTTCGTGCAAAACGTACTTGGATTGGCTGAGGAATTCTTCGTTGGAAAATATGCCATTGGAAAGCGCCTTGGTATCTTCCGGAAAGCCCTGTGTATAGAACCGACCGATTGCCTCGGAGAGCTCCCGGGAATAGGAAGCCGGGTTGGAGATCGGCAAATGAGCTTCCATCGGGTCGATGTTGATGGGTGACATGTAAAGGCGGAAGTGGGGATGCACCTGCTGCATGTAGATGCGTACCATCCCGGTAACACTGGCAAACATGGGCATCAGTTCAAATTTCAGGGGTACCCATTCCGACCATTCTCCTTGCTTCAGAATGATCTCGTGATCCTGGATGACGATCTTAACCACATCCTCCCTGGGGTCCCGATACACGGTAAACTCAATTTCAGCCGGTCGATTATCGGTGCGCAGGGAGTTGGGCGGTCCTTCCAATTTGCTTTTGATGACGTGGTTCACCGGTCGAACCTTGACCACTCGACCGCCGGTGAAGGAATCGGCATTCTCAATCTTCAGGTCGGTAAAAAATGTAAACGTGCCATAGGTTCCCAGCAGGTCCGGGGTGCCCATCCCGCTGATCGCTTTGGTATCCCCCGGCTGAACCGGGAAGTTTGCCGGCACTTTGAAAACAGTCGCCGGGATGTCATTTTCTTCCAGGGTCTTCCAGAATGCCGGTCCACGGCGCAGCAATTCTACTTTTCCGCTTTTCAGGGGGATGGACCAGCTTCCCACATCCACCGTGGTGGAAGCGCCGAAGCTGCGGGAGGTGGAGAGGTAAGGCATAAAGGTTTTGGGATCGCGATGGATAAAATCGAAAATGCCGTGCCCGCCGGGATTGGTGCCGGTGATAAAGCTCGACCAGGCAACCGGGCTCTGAGGCGGCATGGTGGTTTGCAAGGCGCCGAAATAACCGGTGTCGATCAATTTTTTGAAATTGGGCATTTCACCCCGTTCGACAAACTGGAGTACCAGGTCGGGGTCCATCCCGTCAATCCCCAGAACAATAACCTTGTTGGCAATTTTGGAATTCCGGATATACGGCGCTGCGAACAAACTTTTCCCCAACAGGGAACCGGCAGTTACGGCAACCACGCCTTTTGCCGTGGTCTCTAAAAACTCACGACGATTCATTTTGTTGCGGCTCATGACTAATTCCTACTTATCTTTGTGATTGGTTGAACCGGAAAGCCGTTCAACTTTTATCGGTTTCCCATCCATGTACCCCGGCGGTTGAATCCCGAATAAATGCAGAATGGTCGGGGCAATATCGGCAATAGATAAATTTTCGCCATTGATTTTCTGATTGGAAAAGAGAACACCCGGCACCAGGGACGGATCAATACCGTGATCCCCGCTCCAGCATTTGGTATTGTCTTCAAACACTTCTTCAGTGGTTCTGCCGATGGCGGCATCCCAGGATATCCGGTAACCGTCGTTATACCCGATGATTAAATCGGGCGCTTCATCCACATAAGCGCCGGTGTAAATGGATTTGCTATCATACACTTCATTAATGGAGGTCTTGTTGTTCAGCGGATCAAGTAGTCCATTGAGTTTACGGATAATTTCTTCCTTCACCTGCTGGTATTCCTCTCCGGGCGCGACCACACCGTGTTTCTCCCGTCCCTTGACGTTCAGGTAAATCCCTGCCAGTCCCACGGCATACGCCCGGGTTTTGCTCCAGTCCACATTCTGGAAATATTCCGCAGAAAAATCCCCGTTTTTCAACGTCAAATATCCGTTTTGATGCAGCCATGAGTTGAGATTAATACCCCGCACAAACGATTTGAAACCGTGGTCGGAAATCACGAACAGAACGGTATCGTCTGATATCTCTTCCAGGACTTCACCCAGCAGTTGATCCGCCTTCTGATACAGCTCCGGGATGACATGTTTGTACTCCTCGGGGTCTTTATTACGATTGGCAGGATGATCATCCAGCAGATACCGGAAGAACATGTGCTGGATGCGGTCGGTTCCGTCGAACACGCAGGCGCATACGCCCTTTTTGGTTTTCTTCAGGGCATGGAAAAATTGCTGCTTGCGCTCTTCATGAATCCGGTAGGCTTGTTCCAGGAAGGCGTCTTCATCCAATACGTCTTCGTTTAATGACCAGGTATCCTCCGCCATCCCCAGGGTGCCAAAGCTGCCGAACAACTTCGCCAGATAGATGGAAAAGAAGTAGGGATAAGAGAGGGGCAGCGCCGGTCGTTCCGGATCAATGTTAATGGGCGAGACGTAGAGTTCCACTTCCGGGGAGATTCGTTTTAAATAGAACTGGCAGATGCCGCGAATTTTCAATCCCAATCCGGGGCGAAACGTCACCTTGACCCAGGGGGTGAATTCCCGTTCCCGGAGGGTAAACTGTTGCTTATCGACCGTCAGAACACCTTCCTTTTGCCCCGGTTGGAGCTCGATGGAAAAGGGAAGAGTCACCGGATCACCCCCTTTTACCAGGGTATTATCGGGACCAATCAATTTGCCGGTCAGGGTGTTTCCCTCTCGGGTTAATTTCAATCGAGTGCCGCCGGTAAAGGGGGAATCCCCGTTTTGAGCAGTGGAATAGTAGGAGAAGGTTCCCTGGGTGCCCCGTAAATCCGGGGTGCACATGGCGGATAGCATGGCACCGCGGAACTTTTCCGGCGGAAAGGTAATCGGCACCCGTACAATATGGCTGAAAATGCCCCGTTCCCCAAGGATTTTCCAGAAGGATTTGCTCTTTCGCAAAAATTTCACCTCCGGTTTGCCCAGCGGGATCAGGTATTTCCCCAGCTTGACGGTGCGTTTGGGCTGCCCGACTTTTGAGGACGACAATTCCGGCAAGTAGGTCTGGGGATTGCGCATCAGAAAGTCGTAAATGTTATGCCGGGCAGGGTTTACCCCGGTGGCAAAGGTTGACCAGGCAACCGGGGAAAGCGCCGGATATGTGGTGGCTAACTTCTTGAAAGTCCCCTGTTCCTTCAATTTCGAGAAATTGGGTAGTTTGTCTTCCGCCATATACTTTTCACATAACTCCGGGTCTAAACCGTCAAAACCGACTACCACCACCCGTTTGGCAAGGGCTTTGTTAAAAACCTTACGCCCCCGAAATAACCCGATTAACAGCCGGAAGGGGAGGGTTAACAATGAGAACAATGCTAACAGAAAGGAAAGCAGCAGGGTTAGCAGGGAAGAAAGCAAGGCAAACCCGGCGCCGGGTCCGATATAAGCATGAGCCGGGTCAGGCGCTAAAAAAGCGCACAGAAAAAATATAATCAGCAACACCCGTGCAGAGCGGGATTTTAAAAATGATAACTGAAAACGTTTGAACATCAAACCTCCAACATCACTTACAACGCTTTGGAACAAAGTTGATTTATAACATGGTTGCCCGTTATTCGAAGGGCAATATCTATCATGAAATCCGGAACCCTTAAAGTACGTTTGCCGGGTTTCACCGGGGTGCATTCAAGCACGGTGCCGGTTGCCGGGTCCAGCCAAACTGCTTTGTTGGCGCCTCTCGGAACAGGCACCTGGACCGTGAGTCCTTTCATGAGTGGTCCCGTGTCATCTTCTCTTCCGGAACGGGTGTCGGGGCGGTCGGCAAAATAATAGAAATATGCCATCAGATCATTTGGGGCGGCAATCGCATGGACCCTGACTTTAGCCGGAGCGGAGACAGGCAGCTTTACCGGGTGGAGCTTCCCGGGAAACCCTTCGATGAAACGGGTAAACACCTTTGTCAGGGCTCTTTCTTCGGGCCCCAGGTAAACATTGGTGTAATTTCCCACTCCACCCGAATCATATTTGGCGAAGCTGTTGTTCCAGAATATCAGGTGTTGTTGGTTCATGAATGCTGTCCAGATAAATACCCGGTACCGTAAGGGATGGTAATTGGAGTAAGGCTGCCGGTTCCCGTATTCGGTATAAATTAAGGGTTTCTTCGGTCGTTTGGATTTCTTTTTGTACTTGCGAATCAATTTTTTATCGATAAGGGAATTCGGTTTTCGTTCGTAATAATGCTCGGTGTACAAATCGAACAGATGGGCGGCTACTTTGCTGGGGTTGGAGGTAACGAGATGGGAGTAGGGATCATTCTCCCGTACAAACGGCACCAGAATGGCAAGCCACTCTCTACTGATTCGTTTTTCGTTAAACAGTTCCCAGATATCCACGAAAGCCCCCCAGCGGTCAATACAATACTTCAAATACCGTTTCACCGCTTCCACCTGGAGGGTATCGGTAACAAATCTCGGTTTGGTCAGGTCTTTGGTGTTAAAGGGAACGAAGATCATTCGGTATTTATATTTTTTGAGTGTCCGGCATAATTCGTCTAACAATAAACCTTCTTTTACCCGATACCGGTTACCGTGTCTTCCAATTCTTTGATAGACCGAGTAACTGCAATTGTTGTTGCTCCATCGATAGATGTTAAAACCGGCTTCCCTGAAAATTTTAAAATAAGAATCCACATCGAGTGAAGGGGGATTGGGCTTAAAGGCGGTGTGTTTATCCCTGACTTTCCAGCGGTCCGGTCCATCGAATCCGAACATGTTCATCTGATTGCAACTACCGAAGCCCAGCGGGAAAAAATCGTCGCCGTTGTCAAATACAAATTGATAGGGGTTCTCCGGGTTTATTCTGATAAAACCGGGATTATCCGAGGGAATACACAAAAAGCTTCCTGAGCCGGCCAGGGTATCCGTCCCATCGGTAAAGCGGTATTGGTACGACCAGGAGCCGGTTTGAATCGGGGCAAAGCGTGCTTTCCAGGTGAATCGATCATAATAAAACCCGCCCACCGTAAAGCGCTCTTGAGATGGGAGATGAATAAATTCCACCGTAATGTTTATTTTTTCCCAGGGATTCGGGTAAGATCGTTCGTGATGAAAAGTGACTTCGAAAATATCGTATCGGTCCACCGAATCGGAAGATTGAGTAACGGAGAGATCAAGTTTTGCAAACGCTGTATTGGCGGAAACAATCGAGAACAGCAAAAAAATGATCCGAAGAAAATGTCCCTGAATCGGGTTCCGGGAATTGACACCCGGAAGAATTTTATTAAAAGTCATTTTCGGCATTGGTTGTGGTGCTTTTGAAAGCGAGTTTACCTGATATTTCATTTTTTAAAAATCGGTGTAATTGTTCGGCAACAATATGGTGTCCCATCGGGTTAAAATGCCAATTGTTTTTAATAAAAACTTCATCCCACTTATGCCGGTGGATCGGTTCGCTTACATCAAGATAGGGCACCTGGTGCATCCGGGCATATTGCTGTAACCAGGTACGGCGTTTTTTATCAGTTGGTGTATCAGACCATCCGGGTAAAAAGATGATAACCGGTTGAAAGTGATGGGTTCTGGCAAGCTCTAAAAACCGGTCCAGAATTGCACTATTTAAGTCATACACAATATTGGTTTTTTTCCAAAATAAGTCTAAACAGGTCAGGTAAAGGTAACATCTATTCCAGATATTCCTTTTGGGATAGGGCACACTCACCAATTTGCCATTTTTTAATTTGAAGCGCGGGATTTTAAAACCCACTCCGGCGTAAAATGGTTGTACCCGGCGAAAGTCGTCGGTGTACATCGTAAAGATAACTATATCCGGCACCGGATGTAATCCCACTTTCTCCAGCGCTCTGAGCATGAGTCCCGGTCCGTAGCCGGTCATCCCTAAGTTGTCCACCCGCCAATCGGGTTCCATCTCTTCCAACACATTTGAGAATCGCTCTTCTGCTTCCACCCCGTCTCCGAAGACAAAAGAGTCACCGAGGATGAGAATGCGGAACCGTTCATCCGGTTCTTGCAATTCCCGCCTGCTTCGGAAACCGATGCTATTGGAAACAATGGTTAACTCCCGTGGATTTTCCCGGGGATATTTATATGACATTGTACGTGAAGGCCAGAGGCGGTAACCATACGGGGTATATTGTTGATATAAATCCGGTCGTTTTGTTTTCGGGGGATATTTCGGCACCGGGATATCGGCAAAAATGCGCAGGGCAATCTCGCAGATAACCAGCGAGAACAAGATGCTGCCGATTAGCAAAAGCATATTTGAATAACCTGAGTTCAGCTTCACCTGGTGAGTCCGGAAAAAATGAGTGAGATGGCTCTATTCACGGGAGATAGGAAAAACTGTTACGTGCGAAAAACATGTTGCAATAAAAAGGATAACCGATCATGGAAGAGAAAATTCACATTTTCCCCTTTTAAGTGTGGGAGAGAAAAGACAGGTTCCGTACGAAATCTTACTTCAGCACTTTTAAGTTTGCCGGGGTTTGAGGCGGTGTGGTATCCGTAGAGGTGGTGCCGTAAACAGTGATGACCCCGGCAGCCGGGATGCTGGTGGTCAGCGTCTCCCCGGTGTTGATAGTCACATCATTTAAATGCACATCATATTGAGAATTGGTGGTGTAGAAAATACCATATTGCCCGGCCGGCAGACCGGCAATGTCAAAAGTGCCGTTGTTATCCGCCTTTATTATCACCACGTAAGTCCCATTTGTGTTAATAAACGCCAGGGGGTCAAAAGCGCCATTCGTGGTAGTTGCGTCGATGCGAACTGCCCCCCTGCGCACCTCCTTAAAATATTGTCGCATCATTTTGGTCTTCGGATGTAAACTCACTATCGGGTTATTTGGGTTACTGTCATCCACTATAACAAAGGCTTGTTTGGAAGAGGGTTGTCCTGCCGCAATCCCCTTTTGCCACGATGAATTGAGCCCTATTTTCAAATCTTCATGCAGGGTCTGGTAATCATTGTTCTGGTGCCACCATTCGGACATGAATGTGTTTAACCCATATTGCACCGCCCGGTTGGCAATATTCTGAAGATTTGTCAGGTTTGCTCCACTATATCGGTGGTAGGAAATATCCTTGATATAATTCAGAACCCCGGGTGTTTGAATGATTGTATCAAAAAATTTCCAGGCTTCTCCCATGCTCAACGTAGAGGGAATCACAAAATTCGGCGTGTAGCCATGTTGTTGCAACTTATCGCCGGCAGCAACAATCGCTGCACCCATCATATTTTTATTCCAGTGGGGAGTGCCGTTATTATCCGGCTCTAAAATGATTTCCCAGCTATCGGGTACAAATCCATAGGTATTATCCATCCATTGATAACATGCCAGAACAAACTCGGCATATTCATCGGGATCGGTGTGATGATACTGGGTGCCGGAACGGTTCTGGGCTGTAAATGCCACATATACCCCGCTAATCCAGAGGGATTCGCCGATGGCTTCCAGCCGTTGTTTTATCGGTACTACCACGTTATCCAGAGTTCGCTTGGTTTCGGTGAAGTGAAAACCGTTCCAGTTGATGACGTTGGGGTCATTATTATCGTTTACAGTGGTATAGCGCAATTCCCGAAAATCGGGATTATAGGGAATTAGGCTGTCTTCCACCATCTGCCAGAAATCCTGGGTATTTTCTATCCCCGCCCGAAAAATCAGTTGTACCCGATTCACACCCACTTCCACCAGAAGATCAAAAATCTGGTCGCTCACCTGTTGATACGTCGGCGGGAAATCTCTCGGAGAATTGCCGTGGGCTTCCCATCCAATCATGGTTTGGTAGGTAGTTGCAGGATCTAAAGTAATGGTTACCTGGGCGAAACCGGTACAGGACAGTAAAAAGATTAAAAAAAATCGTATTTTCACTCACAGCTCCTTTAATTGGGGATTTGGTTTCTATCCCAGTTTTTTATTTCCAACAGCTAAACTTAATCAATTTCGATGCCAATAAAAAAGCTATCGAATCCAAACCATAAAGGCTTTCCGATTTCAATTGTCTGTAAAAATTGTTTACATCTTCGGATAGTTTTTGTTTTTTGCCGTGCCGGGGGAATTTATGATATTAACGGATGTATCCCAGGCTTTTAAGTCGTTTTCGGGTTTTATTATCGATTTTCGTATGTAGTTTCACTTTTGTGTTGCGAAACGTGTCCAATGCTTTTCGTAGTTTTGATAGAATGCGTGGTTTGCTGGCGATTATATTAACGGTTTCACCGGGGTCCTGAGCCAAATCATATAATTCTTCCGATTCCGCAATTCTTCGTTCGTTCCAGGTTGCAGAGTTCCAGATTAGCTTATAATTGTGTTCTTTCACACAGAACATCTTCTGATGTTGTTTGAATAAGGAAGCGAAAATCAGTTGATCATTCTCCACCACCTCCGGGTCATTGGGCAGGTGAAAAAGACTTCTGCCATCAAAAGGGAACTCAGATTTAATGTATAGTATATCCAGGATAGTTGGGGTAATATCGATCAATCGAGCATCAGTGGTAATCATTTGATGTTTCAATTTACCGGAAGGATAGGAGAAAATTAATGGAACCTTCAGACAGGAGTTATATAAATCTCCGTGGGCAAAATAATAATTGTGTTCCCCGAGGCTTTCTCCATGATCGGCAGTAAAAATCAACAAGGTATTCTTTCTTATATCCAAATCAGTTAAAGTTTTAATAATCCGTTCGATTTGAGTATCCACATAAGAGATCTCCCCATCATATAAATCTCTGACGTATTGTGCCATTTCCGGATGTTTTATGAATTCTTCCCGTTGTTCCGGCGTGTAGGCATACCAGTCTCCCGTAATAGAACCTATGGTACCGTTGCGGTATTTTTGGGGTGGTTGATAGGGAATATGGGGGTCGAAGTAATGAACCCATAAAAAAAACTGTTGATCTTTGTTGGCATCCAACCAATTTAGCACTTTTTCCGTAGTCATTGATGCTTTGCGTTCATTTGAAATAACTTTATATGAGAGTTGTAAACCAACTGTTTTAACAAGGTTGAATAGCCGTAGTCTGGTCACTACCTCTGGAATGAAAGAAATGGTACTGAGATTGTCATGGTAAAATTCAAAGCGGTGTGCCAGCCCGGATGATTCATTGGTAAGTGGAAAACCACTGATAAATGCGGCCGTTTTATATCCGTATGATGACAATATTTCCGGGAGGGTTACCGTTCGTTTGGAAAGCCACATATAATTTTGCACTGCACCGTGGTGGGTTGGATATAACCCTGTTAATATGGAGATATGGGATGGGCCTGTTCTGGGGGCTGGAGCATAAGTATTTTTAAAAACGACTCCGTTTGAAGCAATCGCATCGATGGTGGGGGTATGTGCCGATTGGTAACCGTAATAGCCCAGGTGATCCGGTCTAAGTGTATCGATTGTGATTAAAACTATCCTCGGGAGTTTGCCCAGTGGTTTAAATGTTTGTGACCAGGTGGGTATAAATAATAGTATCGCCAATAGAATGGTATTGATGAAGAATCCCAAGATAGCGTTTTGTTGAAAAGATTTCCGAAATAGTTGGGTAAAGACAACCACAATCAACACAATGCTCAAAAGGATCCCTAAATCTGCAATAAAAAAATAAAGAAGGTGCTCCAAGTGTTTGGAATTA
>CAYYGL010000093.1:0-18985 GCA_964471235.1 uncultured Calditrichaceae bacterium | reverse complement strand
CATCTTCCGGGTTTGCACAAAGCGGCTGCCTGCCTTCAAGCGGTAAAAATACACCCCGGATGCCACCGGCACACCGGCATCATCCCTGCCATCCCAAACCACCTGGTGCCTGCCTGACGAAAATTGACCCTCAGCCAGCTTGCGTACCTGTCGCCCGGTCACATCGAACACGTGAAGCGTGATACGGGATGCGCGAGGGAGGGCAAATAAAATTTTCGTGCCGGGATTAAACGGATTGGGATAATTCTGCTCCAAAGAGAATCGTTTCGGCACTCCGCTCACCTGCTCGTCAATCCTCACCAACGGACCTAAAAAGACATCATCGATAAACCAGTCGTCGTTGGGAAAATTGCCCACCCCGCCGGTGCTGCGAAAGCGCACCTGAAACTGGCTGTAGAAAAAAGTGCCGTCCCCCGCCGAAACCGAATCCAGCGGAATGACTTCCTCCACAAAAGGCGCCAGGGGAGTGCCCGGGTAGGCTTTTACCTCTATCCAGTTGCCCAAATCGTTCTTAAAATACACCCGCAGGCTGTCCACCGGTTCCGGGGCGTTGCCATTGCCCTGGGGCTGATAAGAATAGCGGAACACTACCCCGCTGCCTGCCATACCCGATAAATCCAGCGGCTTCAACTCCACAATATCTTCCCCGAAAGGCATGCCGTTGAGGTTGAGGGCATAGGGCGCACTGGGGGGATTGTTGCTGCGGTCATTGACGTCAGCGTTGTGGTTGATCCACAGGGCAGGATTGGGCTCCCCGGCAACATCAAAGGTTTCGCCGAAGGGGATGCTCAGCGGGGTGCCGAAAGTATCGCTGGGAACGCTTTCATGGGGCGGGGTTTCGTTATCCACCACGGTGATAAACCACTGGTAGTAGCCGGGAGTTGCCGGGGTATAGGTTGCCGAGAGGGCGGCGCCGGTATCAGAGGGGGCGCCGCTGAACAGGGCTACCGGTGCGCCGTCCTGGTAAAGCTGCACCCCGGCATAGTCATCCATGGGCGTGCCGTCCTCGTTCCGGGTGGGGACGGTCCAGGAGATGGATATCTCGCTCTGTCCGCCCGACAATATGAAATCGCTGACCGGAGCGGGAACCGGAGATCCCCCGGCAGTCCAGGAATTGATCACGGTCTGACTCACCATGCCACTGGTATCCACGCGGGCAAAGAGGGTGTAGGTATAGGACTGCCCGTCTATCAAACCGGTATCGAGAAATTGTTCCACGCCCCCGGCAACCGAATCAATCAACATCCCATCCCGCTGAATCATTATCGTCAGGATGTCGGGCGTGAGGGTGTCTCCATTGAGCAAATGCACCGGGTCGTTCCAGGTGAGTTGCATGGCAGTAGGGGTGGTGTAATCACTGTATGGGGTGAAATTTCGGGGAGGTTCCGGTGCGGAGGCGGTAAAAGTCTCCTGCATCTTCAAAATGCTCTGGTAGACATTCAAACGTCCCCCGGAGACGGTTCTGCCAATCAGGTCCGGGATGGAATCCACCCCATCCAGAATCCATTGCTTAAACATCAAGGCTGCCTGGTCCGGAGTGTTTTTATATTCAGCGATTAAGTCCGGTGGAGCCGCAGCAATTAACAGCGCCACCGCACCGGCAACGGTTGGAGTTGCCATGGAAGTACCGGTAAGATTGCTGTATCCGTTTCCGGGCACGGTAGAGAGGATACTGGTTCCCGGAGCTCCCAGGTCAATGGTGGTTGCGCCGTAGGCAGCGCCGGCGTTTTTGGTATCCGTATCGGTGGTGTTGGTAACGGAAATCAGGTAATCGCTGGGGCAGGCAGTGGGCACATCACCCTGGACATCAATATCAATATTTAAATTAGCTGTTGCCGCACAACTGAGAATGCCCCGGGCGCCCATGGAGTCGTACATAGCGCACCAGATGGGAAAATCGTTGGGATTGCCGAAGTCCACCCCGAAGGAGGAATTGGTTACCACCACAAAAGCGCCGGAATCACCATTGGTCTCGTTGTAGCGGGCTCGCATCTCCAGCACATACCCATAGGCTTCCACTACAACAGACTCCGTGCCGGAGGAACCGGCTACCGGCATAATTTTCACGTGCCAGTTTACCCCGCTGACGCCGGTGTTGTTATCCCCAATAGCGCCGGCAATGCCCGAAACATGGGTGCCGTGGAAATCCACCGGAATATTTCCGGTGCTGTTGTAGGCGTTCCAGCCGTCATAATCGTCGATGTAGCCGTTGTTGTCGTCATCGATACCATTGTTGGGGATTTCGTGGCGGTTTTTCCAGAAATCCAGGTCTTCGTGTGCCAAATCGGCACCGCCGTCCACCACTGCCACCACAATCGTATCGCCCAGGGCGGTGATGCCCCCGGTGCTGATATCCCAGGCTTCCGGCGCATCGATATCGGCATCGGGCGTCCCCCCGGTTTGACCGGTGTTATTTAACGCCCACTGGTTATTGAATATCGGGTCATTGGGGATGGTTTGTCTTGGGGTAACATAATGATTAAACTGTGCCAATATCACCGCCGGGTGTTGATAGACCGCGCTTAACACCGCCTGATCGCTTACCAGCCCTGGTTGATAACTCACCAGCCAGATGTTCATCCGTCGGGATAATAATTTTTTCGGCTGCAAATTCAGGTACGCAAAATCGCTTTCCAGGCTGGTAACATCCGCCTGCTGAAAAAGCTGAACCAGCAATTCTCCCGGCTTATACGCCGGTTGATTTCCCTGTGCCATCAGGTGTGATAACATTAAAAAAGTGAAAATGCACATCCATTGTCCGAAATGTTTCATTTGATCTCCCTAATTTATGAAGCGTTGTGTGTATTTCGTAATAAGTAAAAGGTGAAAAGTGAAGCGAAAAAATGGCTAATATCACTCTACCCTACACTTTATACCCCATACCCTTTCCCCCTACACCCACTCTCGCCGTTCATCAAAGCGGTGCAAGCCAACCTGACGGGCAATGTGATAAGCCTCTGCCAATTCCTCCCGGGTGATACGCCGGTTCAATTCGGGATAATGCTTCCCATCCACTTTTCCGGCGGGATAATACTGACCCATGATATTCACATACGTGTCGCGGGAAATTTCGGTTGCCAGAAAGCGCATGATTTCCCGGGTATCCGCCAGCCCGTCGGGCATCACCAGGTGGCGCACCAGCAGCCCCCGGGTCGCCAGCCCATTATGGTCGATGACCAGATTACCCACCTGGCGGTGCATTTCCTTGATTGCCTGACGGGCAGTTTCCGGGTATAACGGCGTCTTTAAATAGCGCTTTGCCCGTTCCGGATTCCAGTATTTGAAATCCGGCATGTAAATATCCACAATGCCGTCCATCAGGCGAAGGCTTTCCGGGGAATCGAAGGCGCTGGTATTGTAGACAATGGGCAGTCGCAGCCCCTGCTCGATGGCGAAAGGAAGCGCCTCTAAAATCTGAGGGACCACATGCTCCGGCGTTACCCAGTTGATGTTATGGCAGCCCCGGCGCTGCAATTCAATCATCATGCTTGCCAGTTGCTGCGGGGTTACCTCCTCGCCAGCATCCCGCTGACTGATGTCGAAATTCTGGCAGAACACGCAGCGGAGATTGCACCAGGCAAAAAAAATGGTGCCGCTGCCGTTCCAGCCTCGCAAGCAATCTTCCTCGCCAAAATGGGGGAAAAAGCTGGAAACCCGGGCATACCGCCCGATACGGCACACCTTTTTCTCATCCTCAAGCCGATTGATGGCACAGTTCCAGGGACACAGCCGACATCCTTTCAAATCGGCAAGTGCCTGCTCCACCCGTCGCTGAAGCTCCCCGGTTTCATACAGGTGAACATAGCCGGGTTCGGTGCGATTGCCATCATTTTTCCAAAACATAGCTCCTCTCCCCTGTGAACGCCAACGATATCGGTTGCATCCCTCCGTTGAATAATTAAAAGACCAATCGTAACGATTCAACGTTACCTGCAAATTGGGCTGTCATTCCGGTAGTAGCGGAGTGGGAGGCCGCCATATAGGGGCTCCGTTGGAGGAATCTCTGCTGGGGATTCTTCCAACGGAACCGCGATGCGGCGATATTTCCAAAAAACAGGAAAAGCCGAAATGACAACAATGGGCATTTAGCTGAATCCTTACAAGGAATTTACAATTCTCGGAGGCGTTTCTCCACTTCTTCCAGGGAATTGCTTACCGGCAGTGGCGCACGGCTGACCGATTTTAACACCCCGTCAATGTCCTTCAGCCCGTGACCGGTAACCATCACCCCCACTGTTGCGCCTGACGGCAGCATATCTTCCGAAGCCATTTTTCGCACCCCTGCCAGTGCCGCGGCGCCAGCCGGCTCCGCCATAATGCCTGCTTTCTGCGCCAGGAGCGTAATGGCACCCAGGATAGCGGCATCGGTTACAGCTACAAACCGCCCGTTAGATTCCCGCACTGCCTTAAGCGCTTTCACCTGGTCACGGGGCACGCCCACGGAGATGCTGTCGGCGATGGTGTGGGGCTCAACTGGATCACAGAAATCCTGATCATTCTCCCAGGCATGTACTAAGGGCGCACTGCCTTCCGCCTGCACACCGACCATCCGAGGCAGTTTCTCTATCAAACCCAGACGATGAAATTCTTTGAATCCCTTCCACATCCCCTGAAAGATACATCCGTCTCCTACCGATACAAATACGTAATCCGGCACTTCCCAATTTAACTGTTCGCATATCTCCAGGGCAGCGGTTTTTTTGCCTTCCCCCAGCACCGGGTTAATGGCAGTGCTGCGGTTATACCAACCCCACTTATTGGCAGCCTGGTAACATAAATCGAATGCATCATCATAAGTGCCCTGCACCTGGAGCACGGTAGCGCCAAAGAGCAGCAATTGGGTAACTTTGGCGCGCGGGGCGGTTTCCGGCACAAAAATGATGTTCTGCAACGGCGTCATGGCAGTGAAGGTTGCCCAGGAGGAAGCGGCATTCCCGGTGGACGCCGCAGTAACGGTGCTCACTCCTTTTTCCAGGGCTTTTACCAGCGCCACGGAAGATGCCCGATCTTTTAACGAGGCGCTGGGATTGCGGGTGTCATCTTTTATCCACATTTCTTTCAATCCCCATTCCTGCGCCAGGCGTTTGTTTCGGTAAATCGGGCTCCACCCGATCGTCAGTGGAGAAATCTCTTCCGGTTGGTCGATGGGCAGCAAGGGCAGGTAACGCCAGTGGGAAAAGTTGGTGTTGCGGGAAAGGCTCTCCCGGGTGAGATGGCGGGCAACTTCATCATAGTGGTAAACAACTTCCAGCGTGCCGCGCAGAGGACCACACTCCGGGCAGGTATATTCAATTTCCCCCGGCGAATATTTTTTTCCGCAGGAGACACATTGGAGATGAGATAGATAACTCATATTCCCTCTTTCCGGTTTTCATTTGGTTGAGGTGGAATACTGCTCCACCAGCCATTCCCTGATGGGGATATCGCTTTGGGAAATCGCCCGGAGCAAAGCCGACACATTGTATTCAATCCGCCGAAAGTCAATGCTCGAGTCATCGGTTGTCACGGTAAGGATGGCGTATTCCGCCCATGGCAGCAGTGTGGGGGCTTTGCCGGGCAGGGGCGTATCGAGAAACGGCATCCCAACACTCCCGGGATTCATCAGCAACCTGTGCTGATATCGTCGAAGCATCTGGAGATGGGTATGCCCGCCTGCCAGGATGGATGCCGGGTGGGTTCCGAAAAAGTGTTCGATTTCGTTCTTCGGGGTGGTTGCCAGAATCATATCGATGTTGGATTGAGGGGAGCCGTGGCAGCAAAGCATCGAGGTACCGGCAGAAAGCGTCAGTTCGGCGGTTGGTGCAAAGGAGCGGAGAAAATCGAAATCTTCCGGGGCCAGCAGCCCGGCACACCAGTGTAAAGAGGAAATTAAGGGCGGTGCAATTTGCAAGCGGGGGGCGGCATCCAAATCGAGCAATGCGGCATCGTGATTGCCCAGAATGCACCGGCAATCCAACTTCCGAAGCCGTGCCAAAACTTCCCGGGGCCGGGGTAAGATCGTCGCCACATCCCCGAGACAGACAATGGAATCGACTTCCTGTTTTTCAATATCGGCTAAAACCGCGTCAAGGGCGGTGTCATTGCCGTGAATATCTGAAATTAATGCCACCCGCATCAAATCAACTCCCGGATAGTAAAGGGAAGGGTAAATCGAAGGTACCGGAGAACATTCCATGTACCCAAACAATTCATTCTTCCTTCTGGATGATGATCGTAAGCCCGGCATCCCGAAACCCGATTGCTTCCAGTAAACCTTTCCAGATACTTTCTTTTACCGAGATTCGGTAACGAGGGGCAGCGCCCGGTTCCTGCGGCAGCGGTTGTGCTTCACTCATGGATTTCCGAATTTTGATCCTGAATTGTGTCGCAAACCCGGGTACCCGGAAAGTCCGGGTTAATTGCCTGGGACGGGAGCGCACGATTTTCTCCAGCACATTTCCCTCGGAAGAAAAAACGATTGTATAGGTTGGAATGTATTTGTCCAAAGTGATGGTAATGGTACGTGCTTGGGTACTATCCTGATGGAAAGTTGCCGGAAGAATTTGGAAAGGCGCCGCCATATTTTGTGGATCCGGGGCAGCCGTTGCCACCGGCGGCATTTCCTGCTGGAGGTATGCGCTCATTTCTGTACCACTTATCTCCCCGGCGCTCAGTTGAATGAATGCCGGTAACCCTAAACCCAGGTAAAACGCCTTCTTCAGGTTGGTTTCCTCCCAGATGTACGCCACACCGGCGCCCATCAGGGCAAAGATGAGCAGACCCAAAAAATAAGTTGGCTGTGGCAATTCGGCGTTTGGTTGGGTTAAATTAACTGCCAGGCGAAACAAATTAGGTGAAATTCCGCCAAACGCTGCCGATAGTAATATCGACATTTTAAGATTCATCACAGGTCTCCTTTTTAGTTTTTGCCCGGAGAACACATTGTTTTTCATTTTTTCAAAAACGGTAATTCGTGGTATCGTTAAAGTTACCACCGTCACGCTCCCCGACCGGGGAGTTCGAGCAGGACAGGAAAACGTGGATTACAGACCCGGCAACCGTCACCCGCTGCCGACCTGAAAATCCCGGCGGGCAGAGGCAATGGAGATAGAAAACCCCGCCAGAACATCCACCAGCGACATACAGCCCAGGATGACAAAGGTGGATTCGGCAACCGGTTTTGCCATCAAAAACTCGATTAAATAGGCAATAAAGACAAATGTCGAAAGAGTATGGTCCACAACTGTGGCGGCAGTTGATTTAGTCGACTTTAATATTTCAATATATAGGATGAAAAGTCCGATTATGATCACAACATCACCTACCGTCGGGGACCAGGTTGCCCCGGATTTCAACTCTATTTCGCGAACAGTTTTTTGCATGATCGACACTTGATCCTCGGATGGCGACTGCATTAACACCATAAGGTTGTATACCACCAACATGACAAAAAATAAAGGAATTGTTCTGATTACTTGCATTATCCACCCTCTCGATTTTATGAAATGATTGGTGCCTCAAAATTATAGTTGTTCAAATATGATTCAGTAAATCCGCTGCTACCAACAAGTTAATGAAAAAGTACTGATTTTTGAACTTATATCATCCTGTTTTTCGAGCCCTCAAGCGGGAGTGGAACAAAAAAGAGCCTGATTTCCGCCTTATGTTCAAACTGTTATTTCATAAATTGATAGTAACTCCTCAGGTTGTTATACCGCAACGAACGCAACGTTCGCAACGAACAAATGTTTATCTCTTTCACGTTGCGGCTGCCGTCGCGTAAACGCCGGCATCATTGCGGTAAAGAAAAATTTTGATGACAAAAACAGATTTCTACAGGAACTCTTTCTTATCTATGTTCTAAAAAGCTACTACCTGAGTAGTTACAATGGATAAAAAAAACCAAGGAGTTTAATATTAATTAAATTTTACGCAAAATAAAAAAGGTTAATTTGGAAAGAGATGTCGGTTTTATGGTTGGATCAAATCTATATTTTTTGCGGATAATGCTATCGAGAGTTGCTTTTGAAAGTGAATTTGCAGTTCTATGTTTTGGCGCACAATGAAAATATCCGGGAGAAGCTAATTAAGATAATACCGGTAGCCGGGATGCAGGTTAGAGATTGGGACGAAAAAGAGGCATCCTGCAGTCAATAAGTCATGCCGGTAGGTAATGGCAATCTGATTTTTTTCGAGGTCTTTAATGAACGAGAAACCCCGATTAATATTTTTCTGTGAATTATGCCGCAAACCAATTCCGGGCAATAGTTGTGAAATTCATGGGATTGATTTCGTTACCATTCAACGGATTGATACAGGGATGAACCCAACCGGTGATCCACCGAATGATCCCCGTGGAGCGTCTTCCTCCATCACCGATGAGCAAAACCCGGCACCGGGTCCTGTTTCCCGTGGAATTGCCACCCCGGAGCAGATTGCGGACCAGGATGAGTTTCTGCCGGCAGTGCCGGAAGCACCGGAGAGCGGGAACCAGGATTTGGATTTGCTAAACAGCAGAAAAAATTTTGAACAGGAGTATGTCGTTATGGGGGGAGCCCCGCACAGAGGCAGCAGCTTTACGGATGATTCCAATCCGGACATCATCGATGCGGAGTTCTCCGAATATGATCCGGCGGGTGAGGAGGACGAGACCTTTCCGGCACAACCGTCGGCACGGAAATCCCCGGTTCGCCGCATGATAGTACCGCTGCTTGCCGTTTTGATTTTATTGGGAGGAGCGGCCCTCTATCAAACCTTTCACCGGGACATCTCACCGGAAGCTTTGTTTGAGCAGGCAGAAGCACTTTACCTGCGGCAGGAGTTCTCCCAGGCGCTGCTGTTATACCGGGATTTCCTGAAAAAATTCCCGAAAAATCCCCGGGTTCCGGAAGTGAAAGACAAAATTAAAGCCATTCAATTTTTCCTGACCGGAAGTAAACCGGATTCCGGGACAGGCATTATCAAACTTCAGGAGATGATGCGCTATGCCAACATAGCTTTAAATAAAGGGCAATTCGTCTCCCCTCCCGGTGATAATGCCCTGGAATATCTCCAAAAAATTCTGCAAGTGACGCCGGAGTATCCCCCGGCACTGGAGATGATGGATAGCATTGCGCACCATTACGAAAGTGTTGCTCAAACTGCCGTAAAGGATCACCAATGGGATCGCGCCATCAACGCCTATCATATTCTCCTGGAAATCCGACCACATGATGTGCAAATCATGGACAAAATGCAATTTGCACTCACCCAGAAAGGAAAGGTCTATCAGGAACAACAATAAGAAGGCTGGAAAACGTTTGCTCTCTCGGGGTTGTCAATTTCCTCGCAACTGGGAAAAATAGTCCTGTTGCATTCATTAAAAAGTGTCATTATATTTTGCCGCTTTTGAATTATAATCACATTTAACAAAAGGAGAAGTGCAGTATGCCTGCCAATACCCAGAATATTCAAAAAATTCTGAATACCACAGATAACTTATATGAAGCGGTGATGGTTGTCGCCAAGCGAGCACGGCAGATTAATGAAGAGCTGTATCAAAAGAAACGTGATCGACAAATCCTGGAAGAGTTAGAAGGAGGCTATGAGGAAGATTTGCTTCAGTTGGAACAGAATGAGCTGGAACCTGCAGAATCTCCCATCGAAGATGAAAACCCGGTAGTAGTTGCTCTGGAAGAATTTTATAATGATAAGTTAGAATATCATTACGAGACACACCGCCGGTAAGTGAAAACAAATTTTTAGGTAAAAAAGCCTCGCCCTTGCGGGGCTTTCTGTTTTTTCGGCAAATGGTTTAATCTTGAGAATTTGCAGGTAGCTCATGCCCCACTCCCTTCCCAAACCAACCCTCATTTTTCACCACTGCAATATTTTTCAGTCCGGAGATCTCCCTCCCGGGAGATTTCGTGCCCTGGCGGTATCCGACAATCGGATCGTTGCAATCGGAACAGAGAGCGAAATCCTTGCACTGGCAGATGCCCAAACCGAAGTCGTTGACGGCAATGGTGGCTGGCTATTGCCGGCGCTGAGTGATTCGCATACCCATGTCTGCGAATATGCGGCTCGAAAACAACGGGTGGATTTAACCGGCTGTGGGAGCATAGAGGAAGCATTGGAAAAAATTCGCCGGACAGTGGAAGCAAAACCCTCTAACAGTTGGGTGCTGGGCGGGGGATGGGATAAGAACCGCTGGGGAGAAAACACCCAACCTCACAAGAGACTGCTCGATCAAATCTCCCGCCAGCATTACCTGGTGTTGCAAAGCAAAGATTGGCACAGCCTGTGGGTGAACAGCCCGGTGCTGGAAGTCTGCGGAATCGATGCAACCACTGCGGACCCGGAAGGCGGGGTCATCGACCGGGAACCAGACAGCCGGGAACCCACCGGTATTCTTCGGGAAACTGCCTGCCGACCGGTTTACCAGGCTGTTCCCCCGCTTACATTCGAGGAGATATCCCCCCTGCTGCAGGATACATTTCGGGAATTCCACCAATGGGGCATCACCTCCGTACATAGTATGGAAACGGCGGATGCCTTTTCCCACTATACTCGTCTGGAGGAAAAGGGCGAGTTAGGATTGCGAATTTTCTGGTATTTTCCCCGACAATTTTTGCAGGCGGATAACCGGGCGAATTTGCCGCACAAACAGTCAGGCGACCGGATCAAAATCTGCGGTGTCAAGTTATTTGCCGATGGCGCCCTGGGGTCTCAAAGTGCGGCAATGCTTGAACCCTACCGGGGCGGTGACAATACCGGTATTGAGGTGATGAGCGCCGGGGAGCTGGAGGAGACTATCCACAGGGCGATCAAACAGGGCTGGTCCTGTGCCGTGCATGCCATCGGGGATCGGGCAAACCGCAATGTGCTGCGAACCTTCGCAAAATTTTCCGAACACAGTCAAACTGCCGGTCTGCGCCACCGCATTGAACATGCCCAACTGCTGCACCCGGATGACATTCCCCTTTTTGCACCTCAAAACGTGATTGCCAGTATGCAGCCCATCCATCTCACCACCGATATTCCATTAATCGAGAAATTCTGGGGAGAGCGGGGACGCTATGCATTTGCCTTTCGCAGCCTGAAAACCAACGGGGCAAGGTTAATTTTTGGCTCCGATACACCGGTGGAGACATTCAATCCCTGGAAAGGAATTTATACTGCCAGGGAGCGAAAATATCGGTGCGATCCGGCTGAAACTTCTTTCTATCCGGAAGAATCCATTTCCATTAACGATGCGCTTGAAGCATATACCCGGCAAAGCGCTTACGCAGTGAGTGAAGAAGCCCACCTGGGAACACTGGAGGCAGGGAAACTGGCGGATTTTATCCTGGTGGACCGGGATGTGTTTCATCTTCCGGCTGAAGAACTGCTCTACACCCGGGTCCTGTTTACAGTGTTTGAAGGCAAGATTGTCTATCGGGCACGGTAAAGTTGGCAGCATGATTTACCATCGGGAGCATCAACGGCGTACTTTTTTCCCGGTAAATGGTTCCCATTGAAATGGATATATGAACAACAAACATTCCTCACTTCAACAACGAATCTTCTTTTTTGACAGAGAGGGTATCATGATAGTTTTTTAGTGTTCCATTTCAAAATTTCTGGTTGGGTTGTAGAAATTTTGAAAATTTTTTCTGAGGCTGCATATTTAACTCACCCCCTTTCATCCCCCTCTCTGGAAAGTTGAAGATCCCGATTTGTCGGGAAGGGCGGAAAGAGGGGGTGAGTTCGAGGGAATGAGCGGATAGAAACAGGTGGTTATAAATCTTTCAAGACAAGAATTTACGAAATCTATTCCTTAGTCCCTTTGAATAGCAAATTCACCGGTTGGAAGTGAGAAATGTTTGTGAACAATTAAAGGATAAAACGCAACCCGATAGCTTCATGACCATACAACTCCACTACCTGGAATATCTCCCCATTCTGATCTATTTAATCATGTTGCTGGTGATTGGCTTTCGGAAGCAAGCGGTTCAGCCCGGTAAGGAAGATTATATCCTGGGAGGCAGGCAGCTAACCCTCCCGGCATTTGTCGCCACCCTGGTGACCACCTGGTATGGCGGCATCCTGGGCGTGGGAGAGTTTACCTACCTGTATGGAATTTCCAACTGGATTGTCTTCGGGGTACCCTATTACATCTTTGCCATTCTTTTTGCCCTTTTTTTAGCTCCTAAAATTCAACCCTCCCGGGCAATGTCGATTCCCGACCAGTTCTTTGCCCATTACGGTAAAACCGCCGGTTACCTGGGAGCGATTTTCACCCTGTTCATGACCCTCCCGGCGCCTTACGTGCTGATGGTGGGGCTGCTCATCCAGGCGATTACCGGGTGGAGTTTGTGGCTGTGCATTGTGCTGGGCACCCTGTTTTCCATGGTGTATGTGATTTCCGGCGGGTTCCGGGCAGTGGTGCGCACTGATAAGCTGCAATTTCTGTTGATGTTTGCCGGTTTTGCCATGCTGCTGATCGTGCTGATCATCCGCTTTGGCGGTATTTCGTTTCTGACCAGCCACCTGCCCCGGCAGCATTTCACCTGGCATGGGGGAAATAGCCCGGCAGTCATTGTGGCATGGTTCTTCATTGCCTCCTGGACCTTTATTGATCCCGGCTTTCACCAGCGGTGTTATGCTGCGAAATCTCCCCGGGTTGCACGCAAGGGGATATTGCTCTCAGTGGTGTTCTGGCTGGTCTTCGATTTTCTCACCACTGCCACCGGCCTTTACGCCCGGGCGTTGCTCAACGACATCACCCCGGCGCTCTCCTTTCCGCTATTGGGGCATCAATTTTTAACACCCCTGCTGTCCGGAATTTTCCTCACGGCACTGTTGGCGGTCATCATGTCCACGGTGGACAGCTTTTCCCTGCTGGCTGCCATTACCATCGGATATGATTTGTATCGAAAACCTCTTTCCGGAGACCATTCCCAAACAAAACGCATACAAATGGGATTGATGATTGTGGCGCTGCTCTCGATACTTCTTGCGGTATTCATCCCTTCGGTTATTCAACTGTGGTTTGTGGTGGGAAATATCTTTATCGCCCCCATGCTGTTGCCGCTGCTGGCATGTTATTATCCCAAACTGCGCCCGAATGCCCCCTACGTGGTTGCAAGCCTGGTGTTTCCCTTTATCATCTCTGTTCTGTTCCTGGGATTATCCATCTCACAGAGCAGCAGTCTCACGAACATCGAATATTGGCTGGGAATTCCCCCGATGTATCCCGGGTTGGTCAGTTCGGTCATTTTGTTCGCAGCGGGAATGGTTTCCCGACGGCAAAAGGGTTCATGAGGGCAAGCGGTTTGATAAATAATTTTGATCAATGCCGGTTACATTATACATTTAAGATTCAGTAACCCAATAATCAACTAAAGGAATGATGATGAAGAAAAATTTGTTACCCCTGTTCCTCCTGGGGAGTCTGTTGGCAGTCTCCTGTGTTTCCAAAGCCACCAAGACCGCTCCCGGAGCGTCGGAAACCGAACCCCCGGCAGTTGAAAAAATTATCGCAACCGATGCCGGAAAAATCTTAACCGTGAAGGTAAAATCGGAAAATGTGCGGGAATTCCCCAATGGACCCAAATTGGGTAAGATGTATAAGGGTGAGAAAATCAAAGTGTTAAAACGTGTAGGGAATTGGATAGAATTCACCCACGAGGATTTTGACAAAGCCTATATCTGGGCGCCCTCGGTTGGATACACCTATACAAACCTCTACAACCCGTTTTTTTATTTTGATACCACCCAACAAACTTTTCGGGATATAGCGTATTTTCAGAACTTCTTTTCCAAGCGGGGGCAGCGCCGCCAGGAGATTAACAGTTCTTATGAGCTTTTTTTTAAAGATATTGGTCTGGGCAGCCATGAATCGACCATCCTGGATGTGGTATCTGCCTCACAGCAGGTGGTGGAACACGGCATCACCCTTTTTGTGGATAAACAAAGCAACCGGATTCGGAAAGTGCGGGTGGATTACCTGCGCCTGGTAAAGGGATATCCAAAAGCATTGAAGAAAAGCGGGCTGCCGGTCAAAAAACCCGGGCACAAAGATGGCGGTCATCTGACCTGGGGCGCCGGGGAATTGGTACCCAATTTGATTGTTGACCTGGAGCGCAAGGAGTGGAACAGCGAATGGTTTGCCAGTATCTGGTACATTTTACCGGAAAGGAAGTAACCCCCCGACGTCATTTTGCATACACTCATGAAGTGGGTTTACTCCCGAAGCATTTTTCCCGGCGGATAGAACAATTTTGGATGTTGGATTGCGGATTTCGGATTTGACCGTCATTTCCAAATCCGGAATCCGATTTTTGACAATTCTTAAGTCATCTATTTAATCGCAACCCCAACGGAGCAGGGCGAAGAAGACGCTGCGAGTGCTGCGAAATAAAAGAACCAAACGTTGCGTGCGTGGTGAATTCTTTGCCTCCTTAGCGGTTAAAAAACACCTTCATCCACACTCTCTTCAGTTCTATTTTCTATTCTTTCAAAATGACCACCTCATTGACCCTCTAAAAATAATTACTGGATTTGTCAAAAAGACATCGTATTTTATAGTGAATAAATTTGAGAAAAGGGGGGTTGTGGCGTATTACATCAATGAAGAGTGCATTGCCTGCGATGCCTGCACGACGGTGTGTCCTACCCATGCAATTGTCCCCGGGGACATTCTCTACTTCATCCGGATGGAACGATGCACCGAATGTATCATTGAGTTTGACTATCCACAGTGCCTGAATGTTTGCCCGGTGGATTGCATCGACAAAGACCCCGGATACCCGGAAACTTACCAGCAGTTGCTGGAGAAAAAATACCGCCTGGATGAGGAAGTTGACAGGGGCAGCGGGAGTAGCAGTTAACAAGAGGAGCGTCAAAATTTATTTTGCCAGGCGACAAGAGAGTGTCAGGGGAAAGGAGCGTCAAAATTTATTTTGACAGGCGACAAGGGGGTGACAGGAAAAAGGAGCGTCAAATTTTATTTTGCCAGGCGACGAAGGGATGTCAGGAAAAAGGAGCGTCAAAATTTATTTTGACATCTCCAGTGTGAGCCAGGTAAATGAATAAATGCTCAATAGTTGACAGATGATAGCAGTCATGTCAGCCATTTTTACGTATCCCAGTCTGCCCCCTGGGGTTTTTACACATTACTGAATGAATAACAGCTTTTGGCACCGATTCGTTTTCCGAAACGGGTTTAACAATTTACCAGAACAACTAAGGAAATAATGGGGGAACACCATGCGAACCCTGCGTTTAGCACTGGCGCAAATCGATACCACCGTGGGCGACCTCCCGGGGAATTTTGAGAAAATTGTACATTATATCGAACAGGCCATCAAACAAGATGCCGACCTGGTGGCTTTTCCGGAATTAGCCCTCACCGGCTACCCCCCGGAGGATTTACTCCTCCGCCCGGAATTCATTGACGACAATCTTCACTACCTGGAGAAACTGCTCCCTTTTAGCAAGGAGATTAGCATCCTGGTGGGATTTGCAGATCGGCAGGATGACATTTTTAACGCCGCAGCCTTGCTGCACCAGGGGCAACTTGCCGGGGTGTATCATAAACATTTTCTTCCCAACTATGGGGTGTTTGACGAAAACCGCTATTTTCAGGAAGGAAAAGAAATCCCGGTCTTTCAGTACAACCGCATCAATATCGGGGTGAATATTTGCGAAGACATCTGGTATCCCGGCGGTCCCACCCATCACCAGGCGTTGTATGGCAGTGCGGAGGTTATCATCAATATTTCCGCTTCGCCATATACCATGAATAAAATTGAAGAACGCACCCGGATGTTGACCGTGCGGGCGGTGGATAACGTGGTGCAATTGGCGTATCTGAATACCGTGGGCGGTCAGGATGAATTGATTTTTGACGGCAGCAGTGTGGTGATTTCCGAGGAGGGAGATATCATTGCCCGGGCACCCTCATTTGAAGAAGCGCTGGTGGTTACCGATTTGCATCCCGACAATGTGTTTAACAAACGGCTGCACGATCCCCGCCGGCGTAAGGAGAAACTGTTTGTTCCGGTAAATCACGGCTTACAACAGGTACCCCTGACACCGGTGGAGAAAAAGAGGCAGAAGAAAATATCGCCTCCGGTAGTGGCAGTGCCCCCGGCAACCCTTGAGGAGGAGGTGTATACGGCACTCACCCTGGGCGTGCGGGATTATGTAGCCAAAAACCGTTTCCGGAATGTGGTGCTGGGGCTTTCCGGGGGGATTGATTCGGCGCTGGTGTGTGTCATTGCCGTGGATGCCCTGGGAAAAGAGCAGGTGACCGGCGTCTCCATGCCCGGACAGTTCACCAGTTCTGCCAGCCGGGAAGATGCCCGCCAACTGGCGAAAAACTTAGACATCGCTTTTCTGGAAATCTCCATCGAGCAGCTTTATCAAGCCTACCTGAAGGTGCTGAAGCCGGTGTTTAAAGATGCCCAGCCGGATGTCACCGAAGAGAACATCCAGGCGCGCATCCGGGGAAATTTGTTGATGGCGCTCTCCAACAAATGGGGCAGCCTGGTGTTAACCACCGGCAACAAGAGCGAACTGAGCACCGGTTACTGCACCCTGTACGGCGACATGGTCGGTGGTTTTGCAGTGATTAAAGACGTGCCCAAAACCATGGTCTATGACTTATGCCGCTATCGGAACGAACTTGCCGGGTATGATGTGATCCCGGAATCGATTCTCACCAAACCGCCCTCAGCGGAATTGCGTCCCGATCAAAAGGACACCGACTCCCTGCCGGCTTATGAAATTCTCGACCCCATTCTCCGCAGCTATGTGGAATTGGATTTAGCGGTGGATGAGATCGTCAGCCAGGGCTTTGACCCGGCGGTGGTGAACGAAGTCATCAAATTAGTCAACCGGAATGAGTATAAACGCCGCCAGGGAGCGCCGGGGATCAAAATCACCCCCCGTGCCTTTGGCAAAGACCGCCGCTTCCCCATTACCAATCGCTATGTGCATCGGGGGTAGGGGGGGGAGTAAATTAACAAATCAAAACGTCAAGATGGATTTACCGAAATCAAAACACCTGCCGATTCATCTTTTATCCACCGTATTTCGTAATACGCAGAATTCCTACAAGTTTTATTGGTTTCTTTCTATTCTGGAACATGTTAAGGAAACGGGTGAAAATCGTATTCCGCTCGACGAGCTTATCGCTCGAATGGTCGCTAAAGTCTGGTACCCGGTCAATTATTTCCGGATATTCTTTGGTAAACAGGATCAGTTAAGTCAACTTGTCTTGACGCTAAAATCCGAAACCACGCTTCAAGATGATGACAATGAAGTAAAGGTTCTGGATAAAATTCTCAGCATTCTCAAAACTTCTAAGAATTCAGGATTAGGTAAAAAACTAAGAGACTTAACAAGATATGTTCCCTATCGGTTTGTTAGACCCTGGTTTGCCACAGAATTGAGGGGGCTGGAAGACTATAAGGTAAGTAAGCTATTAAAGGTTTTTGTAGGAAATGAGAGAAATCGAATTGGTGAGCTTTGCCTCTACACAATCATTCAAAAACCATCACTATCGATAGAGATACCCCAATTATGGTTGTCCTATTTACAGGAACATAACAAAATATTACAGGAATTTTGTCTTTGGAATCTTGTGAGCTATCTTCAGAAAAACAATCCGAACGTTCCCAACCTTTCTGAAAAACTGTTTGCCCCTAAAGCAAGGGATTTGTCTCGGGCACGTATTTTTTGGAAAATCGTTTTATCTGAGCAACCTCAATTCGTATGCATTTATTCCAACGTGCCGGTTTCCGCTGAAAAATTCTCAATTGATCACTTCATACCCTGGCGTTTTGTTACTCATGATTTGCTATGGAACCTTATTCCCACACTCAAGTTCATCAATTCGGCAAAGAGCGACTGTATTCCCTCTCTGGATGTTTATTTTGACAGGTTTGCAAAAATTCAGCACCTGGCTTTTCTAACCGTGTATCAAACAAGGAAAATGAAGCTTTTGGAGGATTACTCCTTTCTGTTTCGTAAGGAGCTTAAAGCGGTTAAAAATTTATCAGAAGTAGAATTTAAAAACACCCTTCGCTCAGTTTTAGAACCATTGGTTCAAATTGCAGCAAATATGGGTTACGAATCAAATTGGGTTTATAAAAAATGATATTCCGCTCGCCTCAAAATCCCAATTCTCATCTCACTATAAAACAACGACGTTATCCCTCTTTTCCTACCAAACAGTTGTTTTTGAAAGGATTTATTAAAGGCAGGGTTCTAGATTTCGGAAGTGGGTTAGGCGTTGATGTTCGGTTTCTTAAGCAAAAGGGATTTGATGTAACTGGATATGATCCTTATTACCAGCCTGATTATCCCAAGGGAAGATTTGATACAATTTTATGCAATTATGTGTTGAACATTCTTCTTCCTGAAGAACAGGCGCATGTGTTAATGGCGGTTTCAGAATTGCTGAAGCCTGAAGGCAGGGCATACTTCACGGTTCGAAGAGACATTCGCCGCTCAGGTTTTCGGTACAATCCCAAACATCAATGTAAAACTTACCAATGCAATGTCGTTTTGCCATACAAGAGCATACTACGCACCGAGCATTGTGAAATTTATGAGTATCAGCATATCAATCAAATAAAACATCGAAGAGGGAAAGACGGTTGCTTATTTTGCACCCCTTCCCCAGATAATATACTCGTTACCGAATCAGCCACAGCTTATGCAATGCAATACCAAACCAACTTGGATTGTAAACAAATTGTGGTGGTTCCCAAACGTCATGTAAGCGATTATTTTGAGATGACGTTTAAAGAACAATGCGCATGTTGGTTAATGCTGAAAAGAATTAAAAACTTAATAGAACGAAATGATGAATTAGGAGAATATCATTTTGAAGTAAGAGGCGGGAAAACTTTAGCGAATCCGATAAAACATGCTCATATCATCTTTGAGTGGGAATACAAACGTTAGCCATATATGCAAAAAATACAGCGTGGGGATAGACGAAAGATACGTGTGGGATTGAGCTGGCTACGCC
>CAYYGL010000092.1:0-19386 GCA_964471235.1 uncultured Calditrichaceae bacterium | reverse complement strand
GCATTTTTAGGGTAGTATATAAACCGGTGCGCATCCGCACCCGAGAATTGCGATGGGTAAACCCGGGTTCAAACAGGTTATCGATCTTCTCCGGTGGAATCCCTTTCCCGGTATCCGTAATAGCGATCATCACCGAATTCTTTTCCCGTCTGGTTGTGATGGTGATGGTACCCTTATCCTGGATTGCCTGAACAGCGTTCATCAACAGGTTCATAAACATCTGGTTGAGTTCGTTGGGATAGCAATAAATTTTCGGGAGCTTGCCGTACCGTTTCGTTACGGTGATCCGACCATCCAATTGGTGGCTGAGCAGCGTCAGGGCGCTGTCGATTCCTTCATGGATATCTGCCTTTTTGTATTCCGCTTCATCCAGTCGGGAGAAAGTTTGCAAGCTCTGGCAAATTTTGGAAATGCGAGCGCCAGCGGTCAGGATTGTTTCATTGGTCTGCTGTAATATCTGGAGTATTTTGTTCAATTCTTCATTCGTTTTTGATGGCGCTATCGTAGCGGATTTGTTTTCCAGAAGTTTGCAAATTGCCCGGTTGCTGATATCCGCCGCGCTGCTGATGGTTCCCACCGGGGTATTGATTTCATGCACCACACTGGCGACCAGATTTCCCAATGCCGCCATCTTTCCCGCCTGAATCAACTGTGCCTGGGCGGCATTCAGCTTGTTCAGGGTCTCCTGTAATTGCTCATTCTTGGCCTTTAACTCCACATTCTTCAGGCGGTATATCTCCGCTTCTTTCTGAGAGCGCTCCACCTGGTGGGCGAATTGTAAATTGCGCACCTTCTGTTCCACATCCTCATGATACACCATCTCATCAATATCATGGAATTTCTCAAAATGTTCAAATGCTTGCTGGAAGTCATTCTTCGCCTTAAACACCTGCGCCAGCAAATAATGGGCTTTCCCCATCCTGGGTTTGGCATTGGTCTTTTCCGCCAGGAGCAGAGCATCCTGGAGACTTTTTTGCGCTTCCCCGTAATTCCCCTGATTCAGATAGAGTTTCCCAAGGTCTATTAGGGTAGAAATTATACCGGGATGATGATTCTCCCGGCGACGAATTTCCAGGCTTTGCCGGTGGTACGATAGCGCTTCAGAATAGTTGCCGGTATCCTGGTAGATCAAACCGATGTCATTCAATGTTCGAGCTTCCCCCAATGGATTGTTTGCCGTTTGATGAAGGCATAGACTCTTACGCTGATATTTGAGCGCCTGTTTGGATTTCCCCTGAACATGGTACGCATTCCCGATGCCGTTGAGTGCCCGGGCTTCCCCCACTTTATCGCGCAGCTTCTTAAACAATGACCATGCCCGGCGAAAATTTCGCAGGGAGAGACGATAATCCTGAAAATCGAAATAAAATCCGCCCAGGGTATTATATGTCCAGGCTAACCCGTTGTCATCACCGATTTCTTCATAGAGTTTCCGGGCGCGAAAAGTGCAATCGAACCCCCGTTGAAAATCCCCAAATCTCCAGTACGCCACCCCCAGGAAACTTCGTACCGTGGCTTCCCCTTCCCAATCTTCGTGTTGTTCAAACCACTCCAGGGCGTCTAACAAATACGCCATCGACTTTTCCACATCCGAACGGAAAAAATATAAAGTCCCCAGATTCCGTTTGGCATTCGCAATTCCCCGCGCATACTTAAGCAATTCCGCAATTTTAAGAGCGGATTGAGACAACTCCCTGGCTTTGCTCCCGTTAAGAAGGCGGATTTCCCAGGCAAGTTGATTCAGTTCATCAACGCGTTCAAGAGAAGGTGCTTCCGTAACACGATTTATCGGTTCGACTAAATCCATGGTGTCTTTCATCTGCTTCGCCTTATACGATTAAATCATTTTTGAGCTTTTTGCATGTTGCGGTCAATACCAAAAAGATGCCGTAAGTGAAAATACAAAATGGTGAACTACCGGTTTTCCGATTGTTCGCTGTTGGTTGATGGTTTTAAACGACGTGTATTCAATGGCGAGAAAAGTATGGGGGAAGTGGTGTTTCGAACGTTGGGGATTCGTTTCCGTTTCTCAACCTCCGGGGTCTACACTCACCGGAAAAATTTCTGCCGGGCGATTGGTCGGAAACCAGGGCCTGCCTGCCAACACAATGATAAACATTCCTTCCTCGTCCCCTACAGCGGCAAAATTCTCATCCGCTTTATCCCATACTGAAATGTGAAGTTCCTGTTGAAGCTGTTCGGAAAACAGTTGCACGTTTTCGACGACCACCCCTACTTCACTAACGGATCGGATACTTTTAACGGAAAACGGTTCGGAATCGGCATTTTTCAGATTATGGCGGGCGATCAGTTCCACGATGTTGCCAGCCGGGTCGTGAAAGTAAATTGCATGGCTGTTCCAGCGTTCGATATGAAAAATCGTTTGCTCATTCCGGGAAATCAACGGGGTGCGTTCCTGAACCCAGCGTGCCGCCTCTTCGATTTGATTTTCGGGTATATTGAAAGCAAAATGATAGAATGGTTCCACATCTGTTCGGGTACGGAGAAACGTAACACGGGATTTACCGGTTTCAATGGTAAAGGCATTCTTTCTGCCGGATATGAGCGGAAACCCCAGCACACCGGTATAAAATTCTTTTAATTCTTCCAGACAATGAGTTTCCAGATGGATTTCTCGAATGTTCATAGCACCCTCACAAACGCATCACAATTAAGATAAAGCCGTTTTGGCAGCCAGGCTGATGTCATGCCCGCTGGGATTTTGGAATACCCGCAGGTCGAATTCCGGCACCACAGCCAACAAATGGTCAAAGATATCCGCCTGAATCTGTTCATAGGTTTTCCAGGCGGTCTCCTTGGTAAATACATAAATCTCGATGGGAATCCCATTAGGACCGGGCGGCAGTTGACGCACCAGGGAGGTGAGTTGATGGTTGAGCCGTTCGTTGTGCGCCAGATAGGCTTCGATATAAGCCCGGAAAACCCCGATATTGGTCAGCCGTCGACCGTTCACCAGCACCGTGTCATCCACCTGGTATTTTTTATTGTATTCTTCCAACTCCTTTATTTTGCGTTCAATGTAGTCGGTGAGGAGTTGAATCCTGCGCAGTTTGGCAAGCAGGGCATCATCACAAAATTTCACCGTGGTTAAATCAAGATAGATGGCACGCTTGATCCGTCGTCCCCCGCTTAGCTGCATGCCCCGCCAGTTTTTGAACGAGCCTTCGATTAACTTATGGGTGGGAATGGTGGTAATGGTCTTATCCCAGTTTTGCACTTTGATGGTGTGCAAGGCAATGTCGATCACATCGCCATCGGCACCGTACTGTTTGGACTCAATCCAGTCGCCTACCCGCACCAGGTCGTTGGAGGTGATTTGAAGACTGGCAACAAAGGAGAGAATGGTGTCGCGGAACACCAGGATCAACACTGCGGTCATGGCGCCCAAACCGCTGAGGAGGGTCATGGGATGACTGCCGGTTAACAAGCCGATCAGGAAAATAGTTCCCATGATATAGAGCACCAATTTTACTACCTGAACATAGCTTTTGATGGGCTTGTCTCGAAACATCGGCAGTGTTTGCAAATACCGGGTAAGCTGGTTTAAAAAAGCGCCGATGGTAAGAAGAATAATCAACCCGATCACCGACTGCAATACCTGGTGAATTATCGCCTCGCTCCCCGGCAGCAGGTAAGCAAAATAGTAGATGACCAGCACCGGAACAATATACGCCAACCGTTTGGCAATCACGTTTTCAATGAGGGCATCATCAAATTTGGATTTGGTTTTTTTTACCAGTTTGGATAATCCGCGCAAAAGGTAGTGCCGGGTGATTACATAAATCAACCAGCTTGCAATAAAAATTCCCAGGATGATTAACGAATCGCGAATTATCGGGTAGTCGGCAAGCCAGTTGTTTAAAAAGGTTTTTTGCACCGAATCGCCAACCGCAATCATCCCGGATTGGGCATTCAGGGAATCTTGTGGGACAGCTATGGCAAACGTCTTACCGAGCAGCAATGTTTTACTGGAAAACAACATCTTTACCCTCTTTGTATTGTCATCACCGGATAATTACCCGGGGAAATGCAGGGATGAGCAAGCTTATTATGGGCGGGATTATCTCCGCTCTTCTACTGTGTTGTTAACAGCGGTTACTTCGACTCCCTGTCAAACCAGTGTTTCGGGTTTCCGTCTTTACCCCCTCTTCATGCGTTATGGAAAGGTAATCTGAAACCAGCACAAATGAGCCAACTTTTCTGACAGGCGGAGAACATCTTTCGGTGTCTGATAGATGGTGTATGAAAACCCGAGACTCCGGGCGGCGTTTTCCAATTCCAAGACATCGGAACTGCCCTTCCAGAGGAGGAACCAGCCACGTGCTTTCAAAAACGGTTTGCCCCATTGAACCAGGGTTTCCACCGTCGTCACCGCTCGCCCTGTAATTATATCAAATTTTTCCTGATATTCAAAACGACGACTCAGGTTTTCAATGCGCTCATTCTCCACGGCAATGTTCTCCAGGTTCAATGTTGAGATCACCTGGCGAAGGAAGAGGGATTTTTTGCGAACCGAATCCACCAGCAGCATTTCCAGGTCGGGACGAACAATTTTCCAGGGAATGGCAGGGAACCCACCCCCGCTGCCAATATCCAGCACCCGGCTCTCCCGGGATATGGTTAGCAGGGTAAAAGGAACCAAAGAAGGCAGAATATGGTTTTCCCATAAACGCTCCACATCTTTCCGGGACACCAGGTTCACTTTCCGGTTCCATTGCTTTAAAAGATCAAGATATTCTACCAATAACCGCACTTGTTCGTCCGTTAACTCCGGCAGTAATGTTCTTAACTCCGCTGGTATTTCCATTTCTCTGCTTTCGCTAATCATTTATGGAAAAGGGGTTTTTAAATACGAAGTAACGATTCAGCTATGGAGACCATCCCCATCACAACGTCCTCCCGATGGGATCACGTTGTGACATGTCCTGCGGGGCTCCTGACGGAGCGCTCCCCACAAAAAACGTTAGTAACCACTCAGGTTGTTTAGACGCCAAGCGACCTACAGCAGTTTACTTAACCGCAGCGAACGCAAGGAGCGCAACGTTTTGAGTAGGCTCTCTCTGTGCGACCGCAGCCCCGTCGCGGCGGGGAATGTCGCGGTAAAACGGCACATTTTGGAATCAAAGTAAAATAAATGTAACTATTCCGTTCGTTATCTCTGATGTACTGTAAGCGAAACCGCAGGGAGTGCCACGAATACGCAATTTTCGCAACGCAGGTATTCATGAACCCGTTACGCTCTTTGTGTTGATTTTGCGCACGTTGCGGCTGCCGTCCCATATCCGTTGCGATCATTGCGGTAAAGAAAAAGTTTTGATAAAAAAAACAGATTCCTGCAGGAACTCTTTCTTATCTGCGTCCTAAATAGCTACTACCTGCGTCGTTACCCCGATTCTTCTTCTGGTACTTAGTACCTTTTTTCTCCACCTTCATCCTTCATTCGTTCGGCGCTGGGGTTCGGGGATGTCCTGTTTGCCATGCCTGTGTTGACCCTTCTGATGGGCATCAAAACCGCCACGCCGTTAACGGCTCTGATCGCCACCACCGTTTTATTAAAATTCATTAAACATCTCCACCCTGAGCAGGTGCATAGAATGGGTTAGCGAGCGATGAATGAATTCGATGATTTCGATACCTTCCCAATCAATGCAAGCAAATCACCGGGCGAATGAGTCCTCTATCTCACCCGCCCGGTACAACCGCAAGGAACCTTACCGCACCGGATAAGGCGGGGGAGGGGGAATGGTTTTTTCCTGGCGTTTCAGCTCTTCCATAACCACTTCAATGGCTTTATTCAACTGCTGGTCTTCTCCGGCATACTCTTTACCGGGGTCGTTATCCACAAAAATATCCGGTTCCACCCCGTAGCCTTCAATGATCCACTTCTTGCCTGCCACATCATAACGGGAGAATTCCGGGCGGTAGAGGTAGCCGCCGTCCAACAACGGCAGGCTGCCGCGGATGCCAACGACCCCGCCCCAGCTTCGTTTTCCGATTACTTTACCGAGTTTATACTTTTTGAAACGGTAGGTAAAAATATCACCGTCAGAAGCAGCGAACTCATCTACAAGTAGTACCTTGGGTCCCCAGAGCATGTCATGAGGATTCACATCCGGGGCAGTATTGCGGGCAATGGTGATCATGGCGATTTCCCGGCGCAGACGTTCGATGATCATCGGGGAGACAAACCCGCCTCCGTTGCCGCGTACATCGATAATTAACGCCTTTTTGCGAAGCTGCGGGTAGAAGTGCTTCACAAATTCATTCAATCCATGCTCACCCATATCCGGGATGTGAATATACCCGACCTTTCCATGGGTGGCTTTGTTCACCTTCTCAATATTTCCCTGGACCCAGTTATAATAATAAAGGGGTCCTTCGTTGCGAATCGGCACCACGGTCACATTCCGACTACCGGTTTTTGTGGCGCGGCTGTTCACTGTCAACACCACCTGTTTACCCGCCGTATTGATCAGCGACTCATAAATGTTCACCATATCATTGGTGGGCTGGCCGTTTACAGCGATGATGTAATCTCCTTCTTTCACATTCACACCGATTTCCGTTAACGGGGAGCGGGTGCGCTTATTCCAGTTTTCACCTTTTAAAATTTTGTGAATCCGGTAGTAGCCGCTTTGTGGATCGCGTTCCAGTTCCGCCCCCAACAATCCCATGGGTATCCGTTTGATCTGGGGACGCTCGCCGCCGCCCACATAGGTGTGTCCCACGTTCAACTCGCCAATCATCTCCCCGATGATGTAGGTGAGATCATTGCGGTGATTGACGTAATCCACCAGCGGCTCATATTTTTTCCGCACGCCCTCCCAATCCACGCCATGCATGTTGGAGGCATAAAAGAAGTCGCGCATCTGCACCCAACACTCATGAAAAATCTGCTTCCACTCCGCATGACGATCCAGCTTCATTTCCATTCCGGAAAGATTTAACTTTGCTTTTAGCTGAAGCTTGCTTTTGGGCAGGTCAATGAGGTAATAATTGCGGTTTTGAGATACCAGCATCTTCTTGCCATTGGCAGATATTTCATACCCATTCACCTGCCCCAATTCGGTTTCCTTTTTCTTTTTCAAATCATACATCAACAGAACCGGTTTTTTGTCGGTGCTGCTGTTGCGAATGTAATAGACGACATCCTTTACCCCGGAAATGGAATGGTAACTTCCGGCGGCAATCGGCAGCCCGATGATCCGATCTGCGATTCCGGCAATATCGACGTTTACCTGAACGCCGGCTTTCCCCTTTTCCCGGGGCGTCTTTTTCCCGGTTTCGGTTTTCTCTCCGCCTTTCTTCCGATGCGTTGGTATTTCCACCTCGTCACTTTTGGGCTCAAACGGGGAGGGTGTTTTTTGAGAAAGGGGAATCAGGTAAACCCGCTGCATATCCCGGTAAGCATGGTCAAATTCTGTCCAACTGTAAATGGGGTTAAAATCCCGACTGGAAACGAAGAGGAGATATTTGCCATCGCTGCTGAATGCAGGGCTGGCAGCATCATACCAGCCTTCAGTGACCGGGTATTTTTGCTGCTGTTCCAGGGAGTAGAGGTAGATTTTGTTCATGGACTTTTCTTCCGGGCGCAGGTAGGCAATCCATTTGCTGTCCGGCGACCAGGCATACTGGCGGATTTCCCAGGCGGTTGCCTGGTCCACCTCGGTGATCTTTTTGGTGTTGATATCCACATAGCGCAGGCGCAGCTTTTTATCTCCCCACAACAACTTGCGGCTGTCCGGCGACCAGTAGATCTGGTAATAATACGTGTCGGCACCATCGGTAATTTGAATCGGTTCGCCTTTGCCATCCTGCCGGATGATATACAGTTCGTTGACCCCGGTTTTGTCGGAGATAAACGCAATCCATCTGCCGTCCGGCGACCATTTGGAATTGCGTTCATGCACACCGGACGTTTGGGTAAGATTCCGGGTGGGACCTTCCTTTGCCGGCACGGTGAAGACATCTCCCCGGGCACCAAAGAGGGCCCGCTTGCCGTCCGGGGCAATTTCGTAATTGGTAACTTTTTTGCTGACATTTACCAGCCCGCCTCTCCCGGAGGTAAAATCCTCCAGAATCTGCACCCTCACTTTGGCAACCTGCTGAGTTGCCAGGTCAAAGCGATAGATGTAGCCGGCGTATTCAAAGACGATGGCATCTTTTCCCAGGGAAGGGAATTTGATGTCGTAATCTTTAAAATGGGTGAGTTGAGTGGTTTGCTTGCTGGTCAAATCATAGACAAACAGGTTCATGCGTTCGTTATCGGTAACGGAACGATCGGAGAGGAAGTAAATTTTGTCGCCTGCCCATAAAGGGATGATATCCTGGGCAGGATTGTTGGTGATGTTCTCCACTGTGTTGGTGTTGAAGTCGAAAATCCAGATGTCGTCGGCCATGCCGCCCCGGTACCGCTTCCAGGTGCGAAATTCCCGGAAGACCCGGTTGTATGCCATTTTTTGGTTGTCCGGCGAGAAAGAGCAGAAACCGCCCCGGGGCACCGGAATTTGTTTCGGCAAATCCCCCTTCAAATCTACCGTATACAACTGCCCGATAAAACTATTGTAAGAGCGCATCCGGGAACGGAAAACGATTTCATCGGAGTTGTTTTTCCAGGTGAGTACCATGTTGTTGGGACCCATACGGTCGGAGACGTCATCCCTGCTCAGGGTGGCGGTGTAGGTAAGCCGCCGGGGGGTACCCCCTTCGGCAGGCATCACATAGACTTCGGTGTTGCCGTCGTATTGGGCGGTAAATGCCAGCCATTTGCCGTCACTGGAAAAGCGGGGGAACATCTCGTAGCCCTCATGCCCGGTGAGGCGCCGCGCCACGCCGCCCTCTTTGGGCACTGAGTATAAATCCCCGGCATAGGTGAACACAATCTGTTTGCCGTCCGTGGCGGGAAAACGCAACAAGCGCGCTTCCTGCTGAGCAAATAAAAAGGCGCTAAACATCAGAACAACTAATACCAATGAGATGTGGAAAGACTTCATGTTGCCTCCATCCGTTTTTGGGGTAAAAATGTGTGAGTAAAATTTGGTATGATTGTTCGGGAAGAATAAATCTGCATGGAAGAAAATGCCTGTGCTTCGGGTTTGTATCTCACAATTGGTAAAATCTCAAGAGAATAGATTCATTAAACATGCCGGAAAGTTGCGCAAGCAAAAAAAGATACGCAAATTTGGAGAGAATTCAAAGAATGAAACGTTGAAGAAAATCCAAAAATAATCACCGGCGATTATTTTGATATGGGATCGGATTTGGTACCCGTTTTCTTCTTCCCTGGAACTTACCAATACCATCAGTGCCCCCTTAACGGAATTAAAATATACATTTTACTTGAATCCACTCTCCTACCGCGCGATGGTGGATTACCACGGTGAATAAAAAAAATCGCCCACCGGAGCATCAATTGATTTATGGAAATGAGCCGGATGCGGAAACCAGCGCAAGCCATTCGGAAAATTTTATGGAATTTTTGTAACGGATGAGTGGGCATCATAATTAAAGAGTCTGCGAAAATTCGGGTCATCCGGGTCCATCCGCGTTTTATTGTTCTGATGTCGAAAGGACGTTCATCATACTAACGCTGAGATCGCCGCGTCTCTGCGGTTCCTCCCGCCACTTCCAACGGAATGCTGCCACAACCTGCCACAACGTGGTCCTCTCGGGAGTGACGTTGTCATTGGCAACCGTGGCTCCGTTGGAGACGGGATCACGTTGGGATGAATGAATCAGGATAAGCGAAACTATCCGGTTTGTTGAATTTTTTGCAACAAAATGCCTTACAAAATGTTGCGAATTTGCAACAAAAACCAGTTGGGATTAAGAAGGGTTTCCAAATTTTCAAAGGGTTAGCCGATTGGTACTGTATTTGTATTCAGTCGACTCAATTAGAAGAGGGGGGCACTGGGTACGCTGCTGTTCTCAATGGCTGAGGGCAGCAGTTTTTTTTTTAGGTAGATAGGCTGTAGGGATTTAGGCGGTAGGTACCTAACAGCCTATGCCGAAGGCACCGTTTTGCGGCAGCTGAATCGTCTATCAACCTTCCCTGCAATAACCTGTTCATCGGTTTGCGGCGTCGTCTCTTTGCGGCTCAGTATTTCTTGTTGGAATCACCAGGCGTAAACAAGCTCCGTTTTGGTTTTTGGCTTCCAGCCGCGCGGCACCGTTGTAAAGATGCGCCAGTCGCGCCTGCACATTGTGCAGCCCATGACCCCGCTCCTGCCAGTCTTTTGGCAGACCGGGACCGTCATCCCGTACTTCCAGGATGAGTTCTTCCCCCTCTGTGCCGCCGTGAATCGTGATGGTTGCTCCCTCTCTCCGGGGCGACACTGCGTATTTGATGGCATTTTCCACCAACGGCTGCACGCTCAGCGCCGGGATTGTGACTTCCGGAGAAACGCCTTTTAGCCGAATCTCATAACGCAACCGATCGCCAAAACGGACCTTCTCAATTTCCAGGTACGTGCGTACCAATTCCAGCTCTTCCTGGAGGGTGATGGTCATCTTGTTCGACATCGCCAGGGTCTGGTGGAAGTAATCCGAGAGTTGCTCGACCATCTGCTCCGCTTTACCCGGGTTTTCCGGAATCAAACTGGCAATGGAGTTCAATGCATTGAACAGGAAGTGGGGATTGATCTGCGCCTGCAATGCGCGCAGTTCCGCCTCGGTTTTCAATTTGGCTAACTTCTGCTGAGCAATCTCCTGTTCTTTTAATGCCAGCCGGGCGGTTTCCTGCTGACTGCGCAGCCGCTCGTAAATGGTAAAAATCACGCCGACGGTTACGGCAATTACCATATTAAAGGCAATCAGGTAGAGGGTGAGCGTCCACATATCCCACACTGAGAAGAAGAAACTGATCACCCCGGAACCCATCAGCGTGCCCAGGATACCGCTCAGCGAGGTGATACCGATGTGCGCCAGCATTAAATTGCGAGGAGTAAGTTTTTCCAGCCGGGTGGTGAAAAGGGTCGTCAGCACTTTTACCCACCCGGAAATGAAGAAGGTATAGATAAAGCTAAACAGGTAGATCAATATCCAATTTTTCTCAACCAGGGCGTTTAAAAGGGTGCCGACTACCGTTCCGATGATGACGGTGTTCCAGGCAATATCCCGGATAACCGAACCCCAACGCCCCGGGGAGGATGCCGATGGTGTTTGACAACGCATGTGGTTATTTTTTCGTTTTTGGTTCCGGATAACAGAGTTTACCGAGCGGCAAATTTTTTACGGTACGAACGAATCCACAGGAAAATTAGCGGGCTGCCGATGAGCGTTGGCAGCAGCCAGCGCATCAGCATGGGCAGAAAATCCAGATTGACCACGGCAAACGCAGTCACGGCTGCTATGTAGGCGCCTATCATGTTGCCGATATGGGTGTAGAGCCATTCGTATTTATGCCGCGTCGGATCGAACCTTCGTAGAAAGCTGTGAATATCCCTGGCTGCCAGCAGGGTGCTGATGACCCCAAAGATGATGAATACCGGGGTACCGGGGGGATTGCCAAAGAACCCCAGGTAGAGCAATCCCATTCCGGCGGATAAGGTAATCAATGCGGCTGTCCAATCAAACCATTTTGCATGCTCCCCCCGGTCCGGGCGTTTTCGTTTCAGCACCCGGTAGCCGGAAAACGCCGAGTAAAAGCTGAACAGCGCCACCAGGGTAAGAAACGTATTCGGTCGTATTGCCGTCAGCAGCAATGCCGAAATGGCTACCACTGTCATTGCCGCAAAGAAAATTTTACCCCAGCGGCGATGCCAGGTACCGCCCTTGCGGGAAACGAGCGCCCCGGGCGCTACCAGAAAGGCGGTGAATCCGGCAAGAATGTGCAGCCAGAGGATTGTATTTGAAATGAGTGTCATCATTGTTATCTCCTTGAATCAAGTTATTTAGACCGAAGGCATTTAGGCTGTTAACATCAGTTCTTCATAAGAAAAATGGAACGCTGATGACCCGGATTTTCACAGATTTTTTTAATATGATGACCAATCATCCGTGCAAATCAGCGTTATCTGTGTCTTCTGTGTGCTCTTTCGAGTTACGTCGAACTCACGTCTGTTGGGTTTTTATGTTATTGAGCATCTTCCTGGTCTAATTCAATATTTATGTTCGTGTTCGATTCTTTTACCACCTCCCCGAACACATGCTCCAACCGCACCGGCTGTAAAGAGATGGCGGTAACCGGTAAGCCATCCAGGAACCGAATCACCTCCTTCAACTGGTAATGCTCCGGCAGCCACAGGGTCAGTTTGCCACCATAATAGCGATGCTGCCAGCCCAATTCCCCTGCCCGGGTTACCACTGCGTCTTCCTCCGGCGATTCCACCACTGCCAGTTCTGCTGCCGGAATCAGAGCAATCAACTCCGAAAGCGTTCCTTCTCCAACAATCCTTCCCCCCGCCATAATGCCGATGCGGGAACAGAGGTGCTCCGCCTCTTCCAGGTAGTGAGTGGTGAGCAGAATGGTGACGCCGAAAGATTTGAGAGAACGGATCAATTCCCAGAGACTGTAACGGGATTCCACATCCAGCCCCACCGTGGGTTCGTCTAAAATGAGGATTTTGGGAGAGTGCACCAGGGCAATGGCAATGTTCAACCGTCGCTGCCAGCCGCCGCTGAGTTCCGATACCACGGTGTCAGCATATTCTCCGAAAGAAAATTGATCAACCAACGCCTGTATCCGTTGATTTCTCTGCTGGCGGGAAAGACCGTAGATACGGGCGAAAAAGTCCAGATTTTCCCGAACGGTGAGATTGGGATAGACCTCATTCTCCTGGGGGGCTACCCCAATGATTTGCTTCGTCTCCCCGCTTACCGGTTTGCCGGCCACCGCTACTTCACCCCCATCCGCTGGGAGCATGCTGCACAGGATGTTGATGGTGGTGGTCTTGCCGCTCCCATTGACGCCCAACAGCCCGTAAACCTCACCCTCTGCGATGGATAAGGTCAACCCATCCAGTACCCGTCGGCTGCCGAAGGCTTTGTGGATGTTTTTTAAATGGATGATTGCTCTCATGTTGCCCTCCGTTCCTGCCGCAGCAGTTTTTGGTAGGAGCGGATACCCAACAGCAAAGAAAGCAACGCCAGTGCTATCAACACCCGGAGGTGCAACCCGATTTCCGAGACACCTGCCCCGGCAGCCGATACCGCTCGCAGTGCTTCATTCATGTGCAGTACCGGATCCAGATAGGCAATGGATAGCAGGTAGTTGGGGAGTACCGAAATCGGGAAAAATGTGCCGCCTAACACCAGCAGGGGCACGCCTATCGCGGCGATTGGCCCGGTGGCGTCTTCGGTGCGTCTGGCTAAACGGGTGCCGAAAAAGAAACCCATCCCCACATAGGAAGCGACGCTGAGGAGAATGATCAATCCGCCCAGCAGCAGCGAGCCGTGGAAGCGACCACCGAATAAAAAGGCAATCCCATAGACAATGATGGTCTGGGCACCCGCAATCACCAGATGCGCCAGTAAGATGCCCAGAAAATATGCTGCCGGGGAAAGGGGGGACATGAGCAGACGCCGCAGGGTATGCCGCTCTCTCTCGGCAATCAGGATGGTGGTGGAACCGCCCAGGCAGCTAAAGAACAGGGCGGCACCAATCAAAATTCCCGGGACAGTGGCGTCGAATGAGCGGGCAGTACCGGTACCTCCGGCGTAAATTAACCCGAACAACAGCAGCATCAACGCCGGGAATACCATCCAGAAAATTAACGTGCGCCGGGTACGCCGCCATTCGGACAGGATGCGCAGGCAAATCGCCACCACCTGGGTTGTCTTGGTATGGACTCTCATGCGTACTCTCCGTCGTTTAATCTTTCAACCGGGAGAGAAAATAATTATTTCAACCGGGAATGAGAATGATATTACGATGAATGGTTGAGTGGGCAAGATAAGAGGCAGGATGTGCCGATGGGTGGGGTTCGTTTCAGATGATGACGGCATTCCGACGGTCTAACGAAAGTTGACCGTCGGAACCCGGAATGACACAAACGGGCATATAGCTGAATAGTTACCATTTTTATTACTCAGGGCATCGCCCCCTTTCATAGAACCTGCGTAATATCCGTTAATAATGAAAGGAGCTCTCAACAGTTCTTACCGCCCGTACGTAACAGGTGAGTTCGGTGGGGGTGATAAAGCAATCGCCATGATTAAAATCGACCACCCATTCCTCGTTGATGTTCGCCTTGTCTGCCGTCCAAATCAGCGCCTGTTCCCGGTCAAATATTTTGTCGATGTAAAAATAGTGAAAATAGGTGCCGTATCGTTTCGGTTCCATCAGCGACATTGCTTCTTCCAGGGTAGGTAATCGCCAGTCAGTAAATCCGCCAAAGCTTAACTCGTTCAAGTTTTCAATATATTTCAGGGCATCCTGAAAACGGAATTGAACGGTTGAACCGGCTTGTTGCCACATCAATCCGCTGGCATGGTCCACAACCGCCACCCCGCCTTCTTGTTTTTCAAACATGTTGCCAAAGCCCTGCCCTTTGGGGTGTGAGTATTCCTTAGTAGATGGCAACATGCTATGATTGCGGCAATAAAAATCATAGGTTTCCAGCATCTTCTTGACATCCTGCGTGGTAAGTTTTTCTACCGGGGTTGATCGGAATCGCACGGGGGGCACTTTATGGTTCTTTTGCAGTTCACACCAGGATACAACCGCGGAAATCATCACGACAAAAAAACCGGATATTATTTTGTGCATGGGAGACTTCTTTCTTTTGATTTCACTTGTCGTCTATCAAAAACCATCAAACCGCTTCCGTTAAAGGGTTAACCCTTCTGGTATTGATCGTACAATTTCCGAATCCCCTTTTTATCTCCGATGATGGTTAACCGATCGCCATTAAGGAGTTGGGTATTGCCCCGGGGCACCAGAACATTTCCATTCCGATGGATAAGAACGATTAAGCAGTTCTCCGGCAGTTCCAGCTCCTGGATGGAACGGTCAATGAATTGGGACGCTTTTCCATTTGTCTGCACGGTAACGGACAAAAAGTGTTCATCCCGGAGAAGAATTTCTTTCATTTCCTGCTCGTTTTTAGCGGATAGCCATTGTTCCATAAAGTTTTCAGTCTCCACATGTGTGGCGATTTGAGCCAAAATCCGCAGGTGCTGACCGGGGTCTTCTTCGGGACTGACCAGGAAAAAGAGCGCATATACCCGTTTTAATTGGTGGTGGTCAGCAAGATATTGATCGTCAATATCAATTTGAATGCCCTGAAGAGCACGCACCATCACCAATTGGGGGTGCTGAATATCTGCCAATCGTATATGGGGGAGAGCCACACCGTGGGTGACCGGATTAGCTCCTGCCCGGGTCTCCTGAATAAAATTTTTCACCAGAATTTCATATCTACCGGGGAAGTGCTTATCCAGGCGGGCAGCAGCTTTTTTCACCACTTCTTCAAAAGTGGTTTCGGTGTGGATATCAAGAAGCGTGGCACTGGCAATGATCGCATCGAATGGGTCCTGATCCCGCAATCCCTTTTCTTGAAGAATTCCCCTTAATTCGGTATCCAGATCGGTGTAGCGATGTTTGCCCAAGCGGGCAAAGACGTGGAAGATAGCGCCGTTTCTCACAACCCGTTTTCGAGCATACACGATATACCAAACGATGCCCACCGTGAGAAGTGAGAAGATAAACAGGGTGGGAAACCAGCCCATTTCCCCTATCAACCACAGCGGGGCGATGATTCCGAAAAGATGCATCCAGGGGTAGAGAGGGGAACGATAACCGGGGTCATACGATTCGATATGACTTTCCCGCATCACGATGATTGCCAGGCAAATCAGGGAAAAAATGAGCAGGAGGAATGCACTGCCCAATTTTGCAATTTTGGTGGGGTCAAATAATACCAGACAGAGAACAATCAAAACGACCGTGGCATAGATGGCTTTTTGTGGCGCCCGGTTTTTGCCCAGAGAGCGAAAAAAATTCGGCAGGATGTGATCCCGGCTCATTGCCAGGGGATAGCGGGACCCGCTGAGGATACCGGCATTGGCAACAGCCGAAAATGACAAAATAGCCGCAATTGTAATGAAGAGGGCTCCTGTGCTGCCACTCAGGAAATTGGCGGCGGAGGCTGCCGGCGTCAGGTCACCAGACAAAGTTTCCAACGGAACAATTCCAACCATTACGGCTGTCCCTACTTCATAGATCACGATAACGGTACCCAGGGCTAAAAAGATGCCCAGGGGAAGGGTCTTTTCGGGGTTTTTCACCTCTTCAGCAACACTGGCAATTTTGGTTAACCCCACATAACTCACTACCGCCATCCCTGCGCTGCTAAAAATCACATGAAAGCTACCGGAGAAAAAATTGGCGAAGTGATGGGATTCAATTTGTACCATGCCACTTATGGAAAACCAACCGAGGATGAGCAACAATCCGACCAGAAGGATGACTTGAAAGATACCGGTCTTTTTGGCTCCCAGTAAATTGATTGCTCCAAAGAGAAGAGCTAACCCCACTGCCAGGGGTTGTAACGGAAGTTCCGGGAAAAACAACTCCAGGTAAGCTCCCATCCCAATCAGGGCAAAGGCGGTTTTCAGCGCAAGCGCCAGCCAGGTCCCCAATCCCCCAATCGTTCCTATCAGGGGGCCCATGCTGCGATCCAGAAAGTAATATAATCCACCGGCTTTGGGCATTGCGGTGGAAAGCTCTATCATACTTAGCAAAGCTGGTATTAACGGAATTACCGCGATGAGATAAACCAGGGGTACCGTTGAACCCGCCCTGGCGGCGATTAGCCCGGGGAGCAGGAAAAAACCCCCGCTAATGGTCGTGGCAGTGGCGATTGCGTAAACATCCAATAAGGAAAGTTCCTTTTTTAAACGATGTGCTTTTTTTAATGCGCTCATATACCTCTGTTGTTATTAGTGATTACCATCCATGCTAAGCGGCAGAATCGGGGGTGTCATAATCCTCGAAGTCCCCCGGACAACTGCGTAAAGAGATGGATGTATGGCAGAATTTACATCGGACACTTTCAGTTTTTGCATCAGCCGGAACCACCTGGTTTTTTTTACAGTGCCCGCATTTCACCTGCAACGAATAGATGGTGGCGGCGATGACCGGCAACAAGGGAAACATTGGTAATCTCCATGTCTTTTGTCTGGATAAATGGGGTGTCCCCGGTGGAATATTATCCGCTTCTCCGGATAGAGCAATACCGGGGATTGATTTCGTAATGCAGTGCCAATGGGATAAACCGGTTGATTGAATCAAGAGGTCAGAAGAACTTTATGCGCCGCTAAGCCAGTACATAAGTAAAACACCGAACAAAAGAAAGACCCATATAATCAGTATCCAGACAGCTCTCGGATCGTTTTTCTTTTTCTCGTTTAGCGGCTTTTCTTCCGACACTGATTTTGGAATAATGGCGCGTTTCTTTTGAGTTCCCATGGGATTCTCCTTGTTTTTTAATTGTTAGAATACTTTTGAAAACTTTGGATTTATCGGGGAAATAAAAAAAGCCGGTACCCACGTCTCTTATAAAACGTTGAGTACCGGCTTACTTTATAGCTTACCTTCTCTAAATCAGAGAATGTTTTCTATCCAGTCTACCAGTTTCTCGTCGAAGAAAATTTTTATTTCCGGATAAATCTCAGTTTTTGAACCAACTGTTGAGTCTCTTATAATAAAAAGAACCCAAAAAGTTCCGGAATGTATCATTTTTGTAAACGTTCATCTAAATTTGTATCTAAAACGAAGACGATAATCCGTTCCCCGGTTTGAGTACTAATATCAGTGTGGATGGTTTTTACTTTTGTATGGGTTTTTTCTTCAATGATGTTCTCCAGAATGGGACGGGAACTTTCAATCAGCTTACGGCGCACCTGCTTCACCAGTTCTGCGCCATCGGTTTCCGCGACAAGGCTTTTTTCTGCCAGTGTCAAAACGCCTTTTAAGCGCACCAATACCATGTCCTGAATAATGAAGGTACGAACTTCCTCAGGACCCCGACCGAGTTGTTCCTTTTCAAACTTTGTAATTGCTTTGCTGATATCAGACTCTAATTGACCTTTGGTTATACCGGGCATTGGGTGACCTGTCGGGCTTCTTCTTAAAACAATGAAAAGTAATTGTTAGTTGTTTCGGAATATACGACGCTTTATTCAGCAAACCAACTTTTAGGAATAAGTGAATTCGTAACGCCTCAGGTTGTTATACCGCAACGAACAGATGTTTATCTCTTTCACGTTGTGGCTGCCATCGCGTATCCGCTGCTATCATTGCGGTAAAGAAAAAGGTTTGATGACAAAAACAGATTTCTACAGGAATCCTTGCTTATCTAAGTTCTAAATAGCTATTACCTGGGTAGTTACGTGAATTCTAAGTTTTTGCAAGGTCAATTCCGGAAAATCGTCTGGCTACGTTTGGAACCAACCGACACAATTTTCACCGGGGCGCCGGTGAGCGATTCCAGGTACTCCAGGTATTGGCGGGCAGGAGAAGGGAGCTCCTCCCAGGATTTGGCGTCTGAGGTTGGCTGCTGCCAGCCGGGCAATTCTTCGTAAACGGGCTGGCAATGGGTGAGCACCTGTAAATCCGAAGAAAATTCAGTGATCAGTTTACCGTCGCTTCGGTATCCGGTACAAATCTTTATTTTCTCAAATTTATCCAGCACATCTAATTTGGTAATTGCCAGGGAATCGATGCCATTGAGGCGCACGGCGTAGCGGGCGATCAGGGCGTCAAACCAGCCGCAGCGCCGCGGACGTCCGGTGGTAGCGCCAAACTCATGACCTGCCTGCCGTAATTCTTCCCCCGTCTCGTCGGCCAACTCCGTGGGAAACGGACCTTCCCCCACCCGGGTGGTATAGGCTTTTAACACTCCCAGCACTTCGTCAATTCGGGTCGGTCCAATGCCCACACCGATGCAGGCGCCACCGCTCACCGGATTGGAAGAGGTTACATACGGATACGTGCCGTGATCCACATCCAGCAGGGTGCCCTGGGCGCCTTCCAAAAGCACTGACTTCCCATCCCGGATGGCATTGTTCAAATAGATGGAGACGTCTTTGATATACGGATCAATTAACTCATCAAATTCCAGGTACTCATTGATGATGGCTTCGACGTCCAGTGGCAAAATACCGTAAATTTTTTCCAGTAGTTCGTTCTTCTCCTCCAGGTTGCGGCGCAGTTTCTGCTCGAATAAATTACGGTCTAACAAATCAACAATGCGGATGCCCTTGCGATTGGCTTTATCCACATACGCCGGACCAATCCCCCTACCGGTGGTACCGATTTTCCCGGCACCCTGTTTTTGTTCACTGGCGGTATCCAGCAATTTATGGTAAGGCATAATCAGATGGGCTTTCTTGAAAACAAATCTCTCCAACTTTTTCGCAAAA
>CAYYGL010000091.1:0-19422 GCA_964471235.1 uncultured Calditrichaceae bacterium | reverse complement strand
CCCGGAATCGATTTCGATACGACCTCTTCCGGTGGACCCAAAAATCCTGGTTCCCAGGTATTTCCCGGCTTCCAGCCATCCAATGAAGTCAACCGCTATCGCAGCAGTATCGGCCTCTACGGCGAAGTGGAAAGCGATATCACCGACCAGGTTCTGATTAGCGCCGCCGGTCGTTTTGAAAATTACAGCGACTTCGGTAGCACTGTAAATGGCAAATTGGCAGTGCGGATTAAACCGACTTCCAACTTTGCTCTGCGCGGTGCCGTCAGCAGCGGTTTTCGGGCACCTTCGTTACACCAACTCTGGTTCAACAACGTCTCTATTCAATTCGTGTTGGATGAAAACAATGTGCTGGTACCGGCTCGGGTGCTAAGCGCCAGCAATAAAGACCCGGTCACCAAAGCATTTGGCGTGCCCGATTTGAAGGAAGAAACTTCCGTGAACATTAGTGGTGGTTTTACTGCCCGACCCATTCAAAATTTCTCACTTACCGCTGACGGATATTACATCAAAATCAATGATCGGATCGTTTTAACCAGCCGGTTTACCAGTGCGGATCCCACGGTAGCCCAAATCCTGAAGCCGTTTGAAAAAGCAGGTGTCAGCCAGGCACAATTCTTCGCAAATGCGGTGGATACCAAGACCAAAGGATTGGATGTTGTGGCAGCCTACAATGCTCGTGCAGGAGAAGGCAAATTGACCTTCACCGCTTCTGCCAACTTCACCGATACCCAGGTGGATACCACCAATGTGCCCCAAAAGATGGCAAACATTTTTGGCGGCGGCGACCTGAATGCGGTGCGCAAGACCCTATTCAACCGCGAAGAACGCAACCGCCTGGAAGACGCCCTCCCCCATCAGAAATTCACCGGGTCGATACGTTATGCGTTAAAACGTTTCGCCGGTATGGTGCGGGCAAATTATTACGGAAAAATTTATTATAAACCCACCAATCCGGACAATGACGAAACCTTTGGTGCCAAGGTGATTTTTGATGTTGACTTATCTTACAAGGTAATCGATGGCTTGCGGTTCTCCGTGGGTGCAAACAACTTGTTCAACACCTTCCCCGATCCCCATCGCAAAGCTTCCAACTTTAGCAACGGGCGCTTTGTCTTCAGCCGAAGAGTTACCCAATACGGCATGAACGGGGGCTTTTACTATACTCGATTATCTTTCGAATTGTAATACCCAAAAAGTCTTCGGCTACCATTTGCCCCGCATACATCTGTGTGCGGGGCTTTTTTATTTCTCATCTAAACTCCACCTTACATTTTCTGCCATTTCTTCCGATACCAAAGAACATAAAAATATGAGGTTCGGTGTGAATTCCCTTTCGGAATTATATACAACCGCTGCTGATTTATTCCAACAGGGCCATTATTCCCAGGTGGAGACCCTTTGCCGTCAAATCCTGCGGCAGCATCCCCGGCACCATGAAACGCTTCATCTGTTAGGCGTTGTCTATTATCATTTTCACAGATACTCCGAATCAGCCCGGCTGCTTCATCAGGCATTAACCCTGAACAACCAGGATGCCACCATTTACCTGAGCCTTGGGAATACCCTAAAAGCGATGGGAAAAACAGCGGAGGCAATCCAATGCTTTCAGGTTGCATCTCAATTAAATGATCGCTTTCCGGAAGCGCACATTAATCTGGGCATCGTTTTATACGAGCAGAGACAATATGAACAAGCGCTTCAACATCTACATACAGCCCGGCAACTTTTACCTGAACATCCACTCGTTCGTTATTATCTGGGGAATGTGTTACAAGATTTAAATAGATTTGCAGAAGCGATTCACAACTACCGTCAGGTGCTTCGGCTGGCGCCGAATTACCACGACCCGAATTTTTTTGTTCAATTCGGGAACGCTTTAAAGAAAAGTGGCAAGCCGGCGGAGGCAGGACAGTGGTATCGCCGGGCAATTAAACTGCAACCCGATTTTGCCGTGGCTTACAACAACCTGGGGAGTGTTTTAAAAGCAACCGGGCAATTAGAAGAAGCCATTACCTGCCATCGACGGGCAATTGAACTGGACCCCGATAACGCCGAGGCGCATTTCAACCTGGCGAATGCCTTAAAAGATAGCGGGCATGTTGACGCTGCCATAGAAAGCTACCGGAAAGCGATTGCTCTGCAACCCCGGTTTTATCAGGCATACTACAATCTGGGGAAAGCGCTATCGGAAGAAGACCGTTTTGAAGAAGCGCTAATCGCATATCAACAGGCAACCCGGATACAGCCTAAAATGATAGCTGCCTGGAATAATGCCGGGGTAATTCATCAGGGGCTGGGAAAGACCGATGAAGCAATGCATGCCTTTAATCGGGCACTGGCGCTGGATCCGCAGCATATTGAGGTGCGTTGGAATCGTGCCATTCTCAACTTATTGTTAGGCAATTACCGGGAGGCATGGCAGGATTACGAACTGCGCTGGCAGCGCGGCACCATGCCGCCGCGAAATTTTCCCCAGCCGGTATGGGACGGTACACCGGTAAAAAAACAGACCCTGCTGATTTACGCCGAGCAAGGACTGGGGGATACCATTCAGTTCATTCGTTACCTCCCACTGGTAAAACAGCAAGTCGATAAGATAATAATCGAAAGCCAGCCGGCAGTAAAAGAATTGCTCGCTGTCCAACCTGAAGTTAATTTAATTTTCTCCCGGGGAGAATCTCTGCCTCCCTTTGACCTGCAAATTGCACTCCTTAGCCTTCCCCGCATATTCCAAACCACACCAGAGACAATTCCTCAAAAGATTCCTTACCTGCAGGTTCCCGGGGAACGGATAACAGGATTTGCTCAGCAGGTTGACTTCCCGTCAGACAAACAAAAAATCGGTATTGTCTGGCAGGGGAACCCAAAGCATCCCAACGATAAGCGTCGTTCCTGCCCGTTGGAACATTTTCAGATATTAACGGAAAACAAAACGCTGGCGCTTTACAGTCTTCAGAAGGACGGGGACACACAATTGGATAAAGCATTCCCGGCTGGCTCAATAGTTTCACTGGCACCTCACCTGCGTAATTTCCTGGATACTGCCGCAGCAATTATGCTGTTGGATCTGGTTATCACGGTGGATACCTCGGTTGCTCATTTAGCCGGTGCCCTGGGTAAACCAGTCTGGATACTGCTACCATTTGCTCCTGATTGGCGCTGGATGCTGGCTCGGGAAGATACTCCCTGGTATCCCACGGCACGACTCTTTCGGCAGAGAGAACGTGGAAATTGGGGGGAAGTGTTGAAGCGAGTGGCGAGAGCACTTGGTGCAAATCCTCAACAATAAAAATGAAGTTGGGGTTGAAAAGTATTTCCCGCGGAAATGATGTAGCGGTTTAATGTATTTTTTCTTTCCGTCCCGGTGAATTTGCCGAATAACGCTTTGACATCCACAAATTGTTCGATTAATATTGATTAATTCCATTTTAAACAGCAAAACAAAAGGAGACGTATGATGCCCAAAACAGTTGAAGAAGTTTTGAAGCTCGCCAAAGACACGGACGCCAAAATTCTGGATTTGAAATTCATGGATTTTCCCGGTCTCTGGCAACACTTTTCCACCCCTATTTCCCTGTTAACCGAAGATTTATTCGAAAACGGCTTTGGTTTTGACGGTTCCAGCATCCGGGGCTGGCAAAGCATTAATGAAAGCGACATGATCGTTATCCCCGATCCCACCACGGCTATCATTGATCCGTTCATGCAACCGACCACGCTCAGTATGATTTGTGATGTGCATGATCCCCTGACCCGGGAGCGGTATACCCGCTGCCCGCGCAATATTGCCCAGAAGGCGGAAGCCTACCTGAAATCCACCGGTATTGCCGATATTGCTTACTTTGGTCCGGAAGCAGAATTTTTTATTTTTGATGACATCCGGTTTGACCAGAATGAACATTCCGGGTATTATTATATCGACTCGATTGAAGGTCGTTGGAATTCCGGTAAGATGGAAGAACCCAACCTGGGGTATAAACCCCGTTACAAAGAAGGATATTTCCCGGTTCCGCCCAGCGATGCCTTTCAGGATATGCGCAGTGAAATGATCTTGATCATGGAGCAGTGCGGTATGGAAGTGGAATGCCATCATCATGAAGTTGCCACCGGTGGACAGGCAGAAATTGATCTCAAATATGCTCCCCTGGTAAAAATGGCGGATCAGCTATTGCTTTACAAATACATCATCAAGAACACTGCCCGGAAACACGGCAAAACGGTCACCTTTATGCCGAAGCCGTTGTTTAATGACAATGGCTCCGGGATGCATACTCACATGAGTCTCTGGAAAGGCGATACCCCATTGTTTGCCGGTTCCGGTTATGCCGGTCTCAGTGACCTCGCTTTGTACTACATCGGCGGGATTCTAAAACACGCCCCGGCATTGATTGCCCTGACCAATCCCACTACCAATTCATTTAAACGCCTGGTGCCGGGTTACGAAGCCCCGGTGAATCTGGCTTATTCGCAGCGGAACCGCAGCGCTGCCTGTCGGATTCCAGTGTATTCCACCAGTCCCAAATCGAAACGAATTGAATTTCGCTGCCCGGACCCCAGTTGCAATCCGTACCTGGCATTTAGCGCTATGCTTATGGCAGGTATCGATGGCATCCTTAACAAAATTCACCCCGGCGAGCCAATGGATAAAGACCTTTATGACCTGGCGCCGGAGGAACTGGCAGAAATCCCAACCACCCCGGCATCGCTGGATGAGGCATTGCAAGCCCTGGAAGAAGACCACGATTTCCTGCTCCGCGGCGATGTTTTTACCAAAGACGTCATTGAAACCTGGATTGATTACAAACGCACCAACGAAGTGGATGCCGTTCGCCTCAGACCCCATCCCTATGAATTTGCGTTATACTACGATATTTAGTGTGAGTTTACCAGGGATAATCTGAGTGTTAACCTGATATCCAAGATTCGCAGACGATGGACATTGCTGTTCATCGTCTGCGATAAACAAATATTGACTTTTTTCCCATGAAGCCCTATTTTGTAGATAATACACGATAAAACCGAGGTTATCATGGCGGTCGTCACAGTTGGCAAAGCCTTACGGGAAAAATTGGGAGATGAAGCCGTCGAATCTTTAATTGATTTGATCAATCAATCCCAGAACAATCAAAAAGCCGAAATTCTGGACATCGTCAGTGAAAAATTTGAACGGCGCTTATCCGAAGAGATGGGGAAACTACGCCAGGAAATGGCGGATCTAAAGGTAGAACTGCTTGGCAAAATGGCTGACCACAAAGTGGAAACGGAAGGCTTGATTGCCAAAACCAAAGCAGAATTGTTGGATAAGATTGCGGAAACCAGAGCAGAATTGTTGGATAAGATTGCGGAAACCAAAGCAGAATTGTTGGATAAGATTGCTGAGACTAAGACAGAATTATTGAATCAGATCGCAGAAACCAAGACAGAATTATTGAATCAGATCGCAGAAACCAAGGCAGAATTGCAAAACCAAATTTCGGGAACCAGAACGGAGTTGCACAACCAAATTTCAGGAACCAGAACGGAGTTGCAAAACCAAATTTCAGAAACCAAAACGGAGTTGCAAAAGGAGATTTCGGAAACGAAAGCAGTCTTACAAGCACAGATTTCCCAAACCAAGGCGGAACTCATCAAATGGATGTTCATTTTCTGGATCGGGCAAATTGGGGTGATTTTGGGAATTTTGTTAACGGTTTTCAAACGATAGTCAACCTGTTCAGTACCAAACCTCATGCCCCTTGTGTCAACCCCATCTTTACATAACTTGCTCCGGATTCGCCCGTTTCCGATGGAGGATATTTTCCAGTCCCTCCCTGAGGTGAACTTCACTGACCGGTCGGCTGCCATCCGATCGTTGCAGCAATTTTTAGTGCAGCAGGATGACCCGGTTTTACTCAGCCAGTTCCTGCCCCTCCTGTTTGTCCATCTAAAAAACGCTGCTTCCCCCGATGTGGCATTGGCAATTTTCCAGCATTTTATTGAAAAGACTGAAAACAGACCCCATATCTACAATTTTCTGATCACCCAGCCGCGGACAGTGGAAATATTGGTCAAACTGTTTGCCGGCAGTCAGTTCCTCAGCCAGATACTCCTGCGCCATCCCGTATATTTTGAGATGCTGACCACCCCGAAGCAACTGCTGCATCCCGGTAGCAAGGAGCATTTTCTCAGCGAAGCACTTCGGGAAGTTCGGGATTGCCGGACGGATACGGAAAAAATGGACGCACTCCGACGCTATCAGCAAAAGGAGTTACTCCGTATAGGAGCAGCAGATTTATTGGCATTATCAGACCTCCATGCAGTGATGATCCGGCTTTCCGATCTTGCCGATGCAGTTGTAACCGTTGCCCTCCAGGTGGCATCGGAGCATCTTCACATCCCACTCCAAGGGTTTTCGGTGCTGGCATTGGGAAAATTGGGAGGACAGGAATTGAACTACAGTTCGGATATCGATCTGCTATTCCTGGCACAATCCGAGAATCCCGATAGCCAGCGGCTGGCGCAGCACTTGATCGCGGTATTGACTCACGCAACCGGGGAGGGTTTTCTGTATCGGGTGGATACTCGCCTGCGTCCCTGGGGGCGAACCGGGCGACTGGTGCCGTCACCGGAAGAACATCTTGCCTATTTAAAACAACACGCCCGGTTATGGGAAAAACAAGCCATGCTGAAAGCCCGCTGGATAGCCGGCGATGAAGACCTGGGACTATCGTTTCTGCGGGAAGTGCGCCCGTTTATTTTTAACCTGCCCGAAAAAGAACTGCGCCAGGAAGTTCGCGCCATGAAAAAGCGAATTGAAACGAACCTCCGGTTGAAAGGACGGGAATGGGGGGAAGTAAAAAAAGGAAAAGGGTCCATCCGGGACGTGGAGTTTGTTTGCCAATATTTGCAATTGCGTTATGGGAGAAAACATCCCGAGATTCACAGCCGAAATACCCTGGATACCCTGGCACGTCTGACTGCCTGTCATCTCCTGAACTCCCGGGATTTCCGTATCCTTTCCGAGGGATATACGTTCCTGCGAACTGTTGAACATCATTTGCAACTAATGCATAATCGCCAGACGCATCAGCTTCCGGAACATCCGAAAGAGTTACACTACCTGGCACAGCGCCTGGGCTTTGAAGGCAGGCACGCCGCTTCGCAGCTTGTCAAACGGTATCAACAGCACCGGGATGCCCTGCGAAACGTTTTCTTGCAATACCTGGGCGATGAAGAAGAACGACAACGTACTTCATCGCCACAACCACTCCCTCAGCAAAAGACCGGTGAACAGCAACACCAGTTTATCCGCTTACACCAGGTCTATACGGAAATGTTCAACACAGAACAGATGGATTACCACGCCCGGCTTACCGAACAACTTGATGAACAGCACCCGGTGATTGTGGATGCACGGAAAATCACCCGCAACAGGTGGCAGGTGACCATTGTTGGTTATGATTTTCCCGGTGAGTTGTCAATTATCTGCGGACTCCTGTTTGTTCACGGGTTTAATATTATCGAGGGGCAAATTTTTACCGACACCGATGCTTCGGGAGAGCAGACTATCAATGCTACGCCGGTACAAAAAACGGCTCCCAAATATCATCGAAGACGCCGTAACCGGAAAAACCAACCGGATTCCCGCCGCAAAATTATCGATGTTTTTACAGTTTCCCCTATTTCCGAAACACCGGTCCCGTCAGTATGGGAAAAATACCAGCAGGATTTGACCGGGGTGGTACGACTGCTGCGAAACAAACAACAACAGGAAGCCCATGGCTTATTAGCCCACCGGGTCGCCAGAACCCTTCAGGAGAGCCCCTCTGCCGGTGAGACCATCCTGATGCCGGTCATCATCGATATTGACAATTCTGCCTCTCCCCATTACTCCCTGCTTCATATCGACGCTCCGGATACACCCGGTTTTTTATACGAGCTGACCAATGCCCTTTCATTAAACGGTATATACATTTCCCGGGTGATGGTAAACTCGGTTGAAGACCGCATCCATGATACGTTATTCATTACCGATACCCAGGGGAGAAAAATTATCCAGCCGGAAAAGTTACGCCAATTGCGCATGGCAACCCTGTTAGTAAAACAATTCACTCACCTGCTTCCCCATTCACCCAATCCGGAATCGGCAATGCTGCATTTCCGGGAGTTGGTCAGCCAGATATTCGAGCATGAAAACTGGGCGGATAAGCTTATCACATTAGAAAACCCGAAGGTGATGAGCGCCCTGGCGCGCTTGTTAGGTGTCAGTGATTTTTTATGGGAGGATTTTCTCCGTCTTCAGCACAGCAATCTCTTCCCCATCCTTAAAGAGTTAGATGCATTGAAAAATGCGCCATCGATAAACGATTGGCAGCAGGAATTGGCTGAGCAACTGGCAGGGGAAGTGGATTTTAATGAGAAAAAGAGGATTTTGAATAATTTCAAAGACCGGGAGATGTTTCGCATCGACATGCGCTACATCCTGGGTGCCTATCATGAATTCTGGCAGTTCTCCGAAGAATTAAGCAAGCTGGTGGAGATCGTGCTCCGGATGGCTTACCGGATTTGTTTTGATGAACTCACCGGGAGATATGGAATCCCGATGATCGATTGGCAACATACCAGTCGGTTATGTGTGTGTGCCCTGGGGAAATTCGGGGGTAAAGAATTGGGCTTTGCTTCGGATATCGAATTGCTGTTCGTTTTCCAGGGGGAAGGTAAAACCAGCGGAGAAGTGGTCATCACCAGCGGAGAGTTTTATGAGAAGTTGGTGTACTTGATCAGAGACTCCATTGTTGCCCGGCGGGAAGGGATATTTGAGATTGACCTGAGACTGCGCCCTTATGGCAGGGCGGGAAGGATGGCGGTAACGCTGGAACAATTTCGCACGTACTTTTCTCCGGACGGGCCGGCATGGCAGTACGAACGACAGGCGTTGATCAAATTGAGACCCATCATCGGCGACCCGGCCCTTATTCAACAGGTGCTTGTTGCAAGGGATGAATGCGTTTTCAGCGGTGAACCGTACGATGTGAATGCTCTGCGGGCATTGCGCGAACGGCAGGTACGGCAACTGGTGTCCGGAGGCACCATCAACTCCAAGTATAGCCCCGGGGGATTGGTAGACCTGGAATATCTTATCCAGGCGCTGCAAATGAATTATGGAGATCGGCACACCAATTTACGAAAAACCAATACCAACGAGGCAATGAAAGCCCTCGCCGAAACCGGTTTGATTCCCCGAAAGGATTTTTTCCGATTGCAAAAAGCTCACCTGTTTTTACGCACCCTAATTGAGGCATTGCGGATGGTGCGGGGAAATGCAAAAGATTTAACCGTGCCCCCCGTAGCGAGCAACGAATTTTCTTTTTTAGCCCGGCGATTGGGCTATGAGGCAATTGAGAAATTATGGCAGGACATCCTGGAGCACACACGAACTGTGCAGGAAATCAGCGAACGGCTACTGGCTAAGGTAACGCAAACTTAGAAGCTGACAGTGCTCTCACCGAATTTTCAAACACGTGCTTAATCATTGATGTTATGCAAATTCAACCACTTCTCACGGTCGTTTAAATAAATCTTTCAGCTTATTCCCTGCTTCCTTTTTGATGCGGTTTTCAAGTTCTTTTTTGAATTTATCCACCTGCTGTTGGTATCGCTTCAACCGGCCATCGACCTGCTCCAGAACGGGGTGTTGCCCAATAGCATTCCCAATACAAATCCTCCTGCAATTTGGCCGGGCGTTTGATTGGAACGCAGTATTTTAAGGATTTTACCAAAGATGTTAAAGAAAAGCATGGGCCTTCCCGGTTTTCATATTCAAACCAGTTTATTAAAATCGCCGGATATAATCAATGATTTTTAGTGGAGACGAATTTACTTTCGCCAGAAAGAGGGGGAAAACAAGATGATAACCGTGAACAACTCCAAACGCCCCATCACCATTAGCAATGACAACACCCATTTGCCAACTACCGGTATATGCGCATAATTGTCTGTTGGGCCGACACTGCCCAAACCGGGGCCAATATTCCCCAATGTGGCAGCAACCGAACCAAAAGAAGTTTCCACATCTAATCCCAATTGACTCATTGTAAAAACCCCCAGGGTAAAGATAAACATATAGAGAATAAAAAAACCGACCACATTGGTTGCCACTTCCCGGTTCACCACGGTTTTGCCGATTCGCACCGGCACCACTGCATGGGGATGAATCAATCGAACGATTTCACTGAACACAAAGCGAATCAACACATAAATGCGCACCACTTTGATGCCGCCCCCGGTGGAACCGGCGCATCCGCCGATGAACATCAGAAAAAACAAAACCACCTGGGAGCCGAAACTCCATTTTTCGTAGTCGGCGGTACCGTAACCGGTAGTAGTCAAAATGGAAACGGTTTGGAATAACGTCGCCTGTATCCCCTCCCCGACCGATAATTCGCCCTGAATAAAGGTGTCAAACCCGATGATTGTTGCAGCGATGGCTATCACGGATAGAAAAATCATAAACTCTTTATTCTTGAGATGAGCGGTAAAATCACCTTTCAAAAAACGGTAATGGAGGGAAAAGTTAGCCCCGGCTAAAATCATAAAGATGATAACCACATAGTCAATATAAGCGCTCCCAAATGCACCCACACTGGCGTTGCGGGTGGAATACCCACCGGTTGCCATGGTGCCAAACGCATGACAGAGTGCTTCGAACAAATCCATTCCCCCGAACATTAACAGAGCGGTTTCCAGAAAGGTCAGCAGGGCATACACCACCCACAGGATTTTAGCGGTTTCGGTAATGCGCGGGGTAAGCTTATCGGCAACGGGACCCGGAACTTCCGCTTTAAACAACTGCATTCCACCAACTCCCAGGAAAGGAAGAATGGCAATTGAGAGCACAATAATCCCCATTCCGCCAATCCAATGGGTTAAACTTCGCCAGAACAAAATGCCGTGGGGAAGCGCTTCAATGTCGGTTAAAATGGTTGCCCCGGTGGTGGTAAATCCGGACATGGTTTCAAAAAAAGCATCGGTAAAGGAGGGGATGGTGCCGGAAATGATAAACGGCAGGCTGCCATAAACGGATAAGGCAACCCATCCCAGGGACACAACAGCAAAACCTTCCTTGGGGCGTAAATCCTGCTGGAACTTCCCAAAGCGGTACGCCAGAAATCCCATGAACAGGGTAATCAAGGCACTGATAAGCAACGCAGTATAGTCAGTGTCACCATAATAGAGGGAAAACGGAATGGGCAGGAGCATGGCTGCCGCCAGGAACATCAACAGCAAACCGAGGATGTGTACCACGCTGGAAAAGTGCATAAATTAGTCCAATGCCTGTAAATTCGTAAACCAGAATACCGCCCGGATCTCAATAAAAAAGTTTATCAACCTCATGCAATGCCTGGGGCAGGGTAAAAACGACCACCTTATCGCCGGGAGAGATATGAGTATCGCCCATGGGAATGACCACGTGATCGTTATGGATCACCGCCCCGGCAATGGCGTTCCGGGGAAAGTGAATTTCCTTTAACGGTTTGCGAGTAATTTTTGAATTGGGAGTGGTTACATATTCAATGATTTGCGCTTCCACCCCGGGCAGACTGGCAACCGAGGCAACTTGTTGATGATGGATAAATCGTTGCACCGCATTTACGGTTATTAGCTGTTTACTGACCACCGCATCCATCCCGATGGTCGGGGTAATAGGCATATAATCCACATTGTTGACCAGGGCGATGGTGCGGGGTACCTTGAGGTGCCGAGCCATCAGCGTAGCGATGATGTTGGTTTCATCGCTGCCGGTAACAGCAATGAAGGCATCCATATCCATTAACCCCTCCACAGCCAGTAAATCGATATCCAGACCATCCCCATGGATAATCAAGCATTTGGGAAGGATATCGGCGATATATTCCGATCTTTCCAATTTGCTCTCAATAATTTTGATGCGTGTTTCTTCAGCAAGTTCTTTCGCCACGAATTGCGCAATCAACCCGCCTCCCAGAATCATGATGTCCCCGATATGAGTATCCGTCTTACCGGTTAATCGGATGACATCTGTTATATAGTCGGGATCGCTCAGCACAAAAATCTGGTCGCCGGGAATCAGAACGTCATCTCCCCGGGGAACAATGGTTTTTTCTTTACGATTAATGGCAACAATCCGCATGGGAAGTTGAATGAATTCCTTTCCCAACTCCTTGAGGGGAATGCGCAGGATGGGGGCGTTGCTCTCCAGGCGAATTCCCAGCAGTTGAATTTTTCCCTCGCCGAACTCAATGACATCGGTGGCAATGGAGCGGCGAATCAACCGCACAATGGCATCGGCTGTCTCCAGTTCGGGATGGATGATCAAATCTGCTCCCAATTCTTCCCGGGGAATTATAAAATTCGGTTCGGTATATTCCGGATTGCGCACCCGGGCGATTTTGGTGGGCACCCCAACATGCCGGGCAATCTGGCAAGCCATCAGATTGACTTCATCATTGTTGGTCATGGCAGCCAGCACATCCATCTTCCCGATATCAGCCTGTTTTAAGGTATGATAACTGGCTCCGCTTCCCTCTACAATAAAAGCATCCAACTGCTCGCTGGCGCGTTTTACCTTGCCAGGATCATTCTCAACCAGGGTAATGTCATGTTCTAAAGAAAGGAGTTTGGTAAGATTAAACCCGACCTCTCCTGCTCCCAGCACCAGAATTTTCATCAGTCTCCTAAAACTTTTTTGAAAACATGAACTGTATATTCGATATCATCATCGGTTATTTCCAGGTGAGTGACCAGGCGGATTTTGGTGAGACCAAACGTAAAGCATAACACACCTGCTTCGGCAAGCCGGGTAACCAGCACCTCCGCTTCGAGGAACGCCGGATCAACCTCAAAAATGATGATATTCGTTTGTACCGTTTGGATATCCAGTGAGATACCGGGCAGAACCGCAATTTCAGCTGCCAATTGTTTTGCCCGGCGATGGTCATCTTTTAGCAGCGGCAGATGAAATTCGAGGGCATATATCGCTGCGGCTGCTAAAATACCCCCCTGGCGGATGCCGCCGCCATACGCTTTCCGATAAAAATGTGCCCGTTTGATGAATTCCTTGCTTCCCACCACAATCGAACCCACCGGCGCCCCCAACCCTTTGGAAAAGCACATCATCATGGAGTCAAAATACTGTCCGTATTCCTCCAGGGAGATGCCGGTTTCCACCGAGGCGTTCCACAGGCGGGCGCCGTCCAGATGTAGCGGCAATCCTTTCTCCCGGGCAAGACGGGAAATGCGTTTGATTTCATCGATCGGGAAAACATTTCCGCCGCCGCGATTGTGAGTGTTTTCCAGGCATATCAAGCCGGTTTGGGGGTAATGATCATCCGGCGGACGGATGGCGCCTGCCACTTGATGAGCGGTGATGATCCCGTTTTTGCCCGGCAGGGGATGCACATTTACCCCGGCAAGCAGCGCCGGGGCACCGGATTCGTAGTTGACAATATGACTGTTCTCATCAACAATGATTTCCTGCCCGGGACATGTATGGGCATTGATGGACACCTGGTTGCCCTGCACCCCACTGGTCACAAACAGGGCAGCTTCTTTGCCGGTCATCTCCGCTACCATTTCCTGCAGCCGGTTGATGGTCGGGTCTTCACCAAACACATCGTCACCTACCTCAGCGGATGCCATCACCTCGCGCATTGCCGGGGTGGGGCGGGTCAGGGTGTCGCTTCGTAAGTCCACGATTCGTTTTCTCATTCGCTTATCTCCTAAAAATGTAGGGAAAAATTAAAGAACACTGGGGAATAATGCAAGGTGTTGCCGGAAAGTAAACATCACCGTAACGAAATTGACTGATATAGATGTGGTGAAATTGGAGATGGGACGCGAGTGGTTAGTAGCTGGCGCCATGCGCTTGTCAAGTGCCTGGTTCTGTATGAAAAAAAGAAAAGACAAGATTGCCGGTCACTTACGGAATCTCACTTACCGAAGTACCACAATTTTACCGGATGCTTGCTTTTTATCAGCCCGATCTTTCACCACATACACATAGATACCGCTGCTTACGGTTCCACCGGTATTGGTTTTCACATCCCAGAAAAGTCGATTCGTATTAGTGGCAGTACCTTTCCAGATTAACTCGCCAACCAGATTGAAAATGTAGATACTTACCCCGTCTTTCACACCATCAAAATAGACGCCGCTGTGCTCCTGGCGAACCGGGTTGGGATAAGCCACGATAGGCAACTCCGGAATGGAATCGAATGGCACAATAACACTGTCACTTTCCAGAATAAAAGAAGTATCCCCGGTGGCAATCAAATTCCCCTGACCATCCGGGGCAAGCCCGCTCAGAAAATAAGGAACCCCGGTCTGTAGCCCGGTCAAAATCACCCGATGGAGGGTGTCAGAACTACTTTGCAAGGGGGTATAGGTTTGGGGAGGATACTGGGTATCGTAAACCAATTGGGTTTGATATGGCTGTGGGGTAGTCCACTCTATCTGAACCGAATCACCGCTGGCGGAGATACTCAGAGCCACCGGATCTATCATTCCGGTTCTGCTCTCTGAAAAACCGCTGAACAATCCGGCAGTATTTTTTGCCTGAATTTTGTAAACATAACGAATTCCCGGTTCCACGTTGTAATCATAATAAACAGAGGTGGGATGGCGAACGGAATCTATCAACACAAAGACATCGATGCCATTATCCCGGTAAATGTAATACCAGGTGACATCCGGTTGGGGGTTGGGATCCCATTCAAGTTTCAGATAATCTCCCTGCCCCCATAACAGGGTGGTAAAAAGTGATAATATGAAAAGAACACGATATCGCATTTGAAATAATTTGTATTTGTAATATACCACAAAGTCGCCGGAGAAAGGCTCGAAACGCCATCAAGATCCCGCATCTCCCTGGTATCTAAAATCCCGTGCTTTCTCCAGGGAGCTTCATGACACGATTCATCACAATCCCTCTTTACAGATGGCCCGGTATGGCAACTTTGAAAATAAAAAACACCTATAAATGATTTTTATCCGCCATGTTTCAGTTTATTGGAAATATATACCGCTGCCGGTTCATGATGCAAGGCAAAAAAAACGCCGGTATGGGCACAACCGACGTTTAAGGCAAACCTATTCAAAAGGTGGTAAAAAAGCGTTATCGAATAATGACAATTTTCCCTGATTTTAATACCTGGGAAGTTGATGATTTTACCATGTAGATATACAGCCCACTCGGAAGCTGTACTCGAGTATTATTGGCAATGTTGATCCGGTATTCGCGTCGGGTGCCGGGTACTTCTTCTTCATAAATTTTTTCTCCCAATACAGAGTATAAAACAATCTTATTGGTTTCCTCGGGAAGATTCACAAAAATCATTTCATTTTGCCCCTCACTGGGTTTAATGGGGTTCGGATACACTATCAAGTCTTTATTCGCCAAACTAAGTGCCGCTGTACCGGTATGAAAAGTCGAATCCGGTATCGTCAACACCTTGCCATTCTCATCGGTTAATTTCACTTTAAAATGGTAGGTAGTATCCGGCAGGAGATTCGTTAAGGTTACGATATGACGAACTTGATAATTGACCATACTCACGGTGATAATCTGGAAGGTATTATACCAGTAACTAATATCGAGGAGGGATGGTAATTCGCTTTGAATATCAAAAGTCACCTCGTTATCACCGGAAGCCTGAATGACAAAATTTTGCAAATCATTTCGGTTTTCAATAGTGAGATTTACTCGTTCCTGGTCGGACAAATTAAAGGGATCAGTGACGGTAATATCCACGTAAGAAGAACCGTACCAATCCGGTTCCGGGATGATTTGCAGCTTATAATTAGTGGAATCAAATTGAACCGCCAGATGAGGACCTTGTGCAAACTGCCAGGTCATTTCGCCAACGGTATTGGTTGAATCGACCATATATTTGAACAAATCAACCTGAAGGGAGCTGTCCTCCCCGATTGTGAAATTTACGGGAAATTTAAGATGGGGAGGTGTATTGTTGGCAATGTAGGTGATGGTTACCAGGCTGGTGTCTGAAGCGTTCAACGGGTCAATCACCCGGAAAAAGCCGGTCTCGTTGGATGCATTTAAATGGGGCGTTATTTGGATAATCTTGTTAGCCGGGTCAAACCATTCCACATCAAATTGGGAGTATCCCCAGAATTCCCAATCCAGTTCCTCAGGTGAATTATCAACATCGTTGGCATACAACTTCAAATCATATAGATTGTTGCTGAACGGACTGGCAAACAGATTTGTGATGTTTGCCTGTGGGGCATCATTGACCGGGAGAATGGTGACCTGGAAAGTATCCGCCCGGGTGGATTGATCCGGTGCAAAGGCAATGGCAACCATTTCGTCAGTTCCGTACCAATCCGGCACACTGGATTGGATGGTCACCTTTCGGGATGTGGCACTGTAAACGTATGTCAGATTGGGACCGGGGTCAAATGTCCAGGATATCTGGGAGGGAGGATAATCGGAAACCTGCAGAACGGTATCCATTTGAATCTGGAATTGGGTATCTTCATCAAAGACCGCATCGGGCACATGAACTTCGAAGATTGGTTGACCGTTCCGGAGTACATGGATATCCACCTGGGCGGTATCACTCGCGCCGGATGGGTCTGATACATAGAAAAAACCGGTTTCGGTAGAAAATGTATCCAGCGGTGAAATCCGGATAATTTTATTCGTCTGGTCAATCCACTCTATGTTAAAATGGGAATACCCGGAAAAGGACCAATTTAAATCCAGTGGAGTATTATCCACATCCACAGCATATTGGGTTAAGTCGATTAGATTGCTATCCGGATTATCGGTGATATACAGCGAACTGATGGAGATGCTGGGCGGATCGTTCACCGGCAGGATAACGACCTGAAAGGTATCCCGGGCGGTCTGGTTATCCGGATCGGTGGCGATTGCCACCATATCATCCTGCCCGAACCAGTCGGCATTCTTGGATTGAATCACTACGCTTCGGGAATTGGCATTGTAAGTAAATCTCAAATTGGAACCGGCATTAAAACTCCAGGTAATTTGTTCCGGCGGGTAATTGCTGTTGAACACGGTGGTATCCAGGTCTATTTGCACGGTTTGGTCTTCCGGAAACGTCTGGTCGGGGATATTCACCAGAAACACATTCTGGGAATTATTCACTACCTGGATGGTGACCGCTGCCGTATCCGCCGCATTCTGGGGGTCAAATACCCGGAAGAAGCCGTTATCGATGCTCACTGTATCCAGCGGGATGATCTGGATGATGTGCGCTGCCTGGTCTACCCACACAATATTAAAATGGGTAAAATTCCAGAATTCCCAATCCAGTTCGGAAGAAGTGTTGTCCACATCTACGGCGAAACCGGTGAGGTCGATGATGTTGCTATCGGGATCACTGGAGATAAACAGGGTTTGCAGGGTGGTGATGGGGGCATCATTCACCGGGTTGATAGTAACCGTAAATGAACCAGAGGCGGTATCCTGAGCCGGGTCAGTGGCCACAGCGGTCATTTGGTCCTGCCCGAACCAGTTGGGATTTTGGGATTGAAGCGTCAGGATACGGGTGGCAGCATCATACGTGTAATCCAGATTGGCTCCCGGAGTAAATGTCCAGCTAAGTTGATCCGGTGGATAGAGGGAATTTGAGATGACACTATCCATCTGGATTTGATAGCTCAGGTCTTCATCAAAATTCACATCGGGAATGTTAACCGTAAAGATAAGCGGGTTGCCGGTAACCTCAATGGTAACCGGTGCGGTATCGGAAGCGCCCCCCGGGTCGGTCACCGTAAAGGAACCGGTTTCGCTGGTAACATTATTTAACGGAATTATCTGCACAATCTTCTGCGCCTGGTCAACCCATTGAAAATTAAAATTGGTGAAGCCGGAGAATGTCCAGGTGAGCTCCAGGTCGGTATTGTCCACATCGCTTGAATAGGGCTTCAGATCAATGATATTGCTGTCCGGGTTGTCGCTGACCTGGAGGAGGGAGAGATTGAGCACCGGTGCGTCGTTTACGGAGTTGATCGTGACCGTGACCGTATCGGAAGCCGTGGATAAATCCGGCGCCTGGGCGGTTGCCGCCAATTGATCCTGCCCAAACCAGTTGGGTGCCTGGGACGAAATCGTAACCACCCGGGTCGTGCTGTTATAGCTGTATTGCAAGTCGGGACCGGTCACAAATGCCCAGGTGAGTTGATCCTTATTAAAATTGCTGACCGTTACCACGCTATCCATAAAAATGGAAAAGCTGTTGTCCTCATCGAATACGGGAGGCGGAATACTGACCGTAAAGACGGCCGGTACATTGTCAACATATTGGAAATTGAATGTTTTCAAATCGAATAACGTATCCGGGTCTTCCACCCGCATGGTGAACGATGCCGGTCCTACATAGTTTGGCGGTGACGGGCTTAATATCAGATTTCCTCCTTGAACGGTAACCGTTACATTGTTTTGCTGGCTGATTTGCACCTGCAATTCGGATACGGTATTATCGGGGTCTGTTAAAATGGAGGACAGAGCTATGGTGGTATCCTGCCCGGTGGTAACGGTATTTAGCTGAAGCTGGATCAGGGGAATTCCAACCGCATCGATATTCGACCAGCCGCTTATGTTACCGGCAGAATCCAGGGCAGCCACCCGGTAGGCATACAAATTCCCCGGCTGCACCGCGTGATCCACTACATGGGTATTAGGATGGAATACGTATTGAAGATTTGAAAAATTGTTGGTCGAATTGACTGATCGCTGCAGTAAATACCGATAGATATCGGGATCACTATTGGGATCCCAAAAAATATTTAATGAATCGGTTTGGGCATATACACCGCTTATCAGCAAGTATGTTATCCCTAACATGTACTTCAAAAACTTCACTGTTTGCTCCCTCATTTTATAATCCCTTGTTTTTTAAGCAAAAACATTGCCAGTGTTAATTCCTTACTGGAACATCGGTAAGAGTTGAAAATAGATTACCCAAACCGTTTGATTTTGGGAAATTATTTTACATTACTGCCTGATTCGGATTTGCTCACCGGTTCATTTTTTCGCCATTATATCCGGTGCTGGGAAGAGATACAACGATTACCTGCCGTTCTACCCGGATACTGGATGGTTTAAATTCTTACTCAGGAGGCAAATGGCTTAACTCTTCCCTGAGTCAAAAAGGTGTGTCAGATCACGATTAGAGCAACCCAAGTTACCATATAAGAATTCGCCGATTGTGACAGTTTGCAAGGGTTGTGAAATTTTTTATCGAAAATAAATGAGTGGAGTTAACCTTGATTATTCATCACTCACTGCGGTGGGGTAAGATATTTATGGATTTACAAGTCAACAAAAGTTCTCAGAAATTTTTTATATTAAATTATCCCATGGTCTTTCAACCAGCCATACCCGGCCGGTGATTTGAAAAAACGCTCCCGTTTAAG
>CAYYGL010000090.1:0-19458 GCA_964471235.1 uncultured Calditrichaceae bacterium | reverse complement strand
ATTTTTCGGAATCAATATAAAAGGAGGTTGGTAATGAACACACAAACATTACCGATACCTGCCCATTTTAAGCCGGATCGGGTAGGGGAGGTCTGGAAGGTGGATTACCAGAAACTTGCAGACAGTGCCTCCCAATGGCGTAAAGAGTTCAACATTTCCCCGGCGGCACAGGATACTTTTCGGATTGCCCTGGTTCTGGTGGATGTACAGAATACCTTCTGTTTGCCGAATTTTGAGCTGTATGTGGGGGGGCGCAGCGGCACCGGCGCGGTGGATGATAACCGTCGTCTGGGTGAGTTCATCTATCGCCATCTTCACCACATCACCCGGATAATTCCCACCATGGATACCCATCAGGCGATGCAAATTTTCCACAGCATTTTTTTTGTGAATGATGCCGGGGAACATCCGGCGCCCTACACGATGATCAGCCCGGAGGATATTGAACAGGGACGCTGGCGGTTTAACGAAGCGCTGGCGCCGAACCTGGGCATGTCCGCCGAATATGTGAATCGCCATTTGAGGCACTATACCGAAAGCCTTCAGAAAGGAGGGAAATACCAGTTAACCATCTGGCCCTACCATGCCATGTTGGGCGGTATCGGGCACGCCCTGGTACCGGCAATTGAGGAAGCGATCTTTTTCCACAGCATGGCGCGGGAAACGCAACCGGATTTCCAGATTAAGGGAAATCATCCCCTGACCGAACATTATTCGGTGCTGGGTCCGGAAGTCAATACCGATCCTGATGGCAAAATTTTAGTGGAAAAAAACCAGCGCCTGTATCGACATCTGATCGAGTATGATGCCATTATCATTGCCGGGCAGGCGAAAAGCCATTGTGTTGCCTGGACGGTCTCCGATCTGCTGGAAAGTATGCAGGAAACAGACCCGCGCCAGGCAGAAAAAGTGTATTTGCTGGAAGATTGCACTTCCCCGGTGGTGGTTCCCGGGGTGATTGATTACACAGAGGATGCTGACGCAGCTTATCGACGTTTTCAGGAAGCGGGGATGCACCTGGTCAAGTCGACGGACCCCATCTCCACCTGGGAGGGCGTCATGCAGGAAGAGACTTCATAAAGAGAAAAACAAACATTTCTCACTTCAACAATGAATGTTTTTTACTGACAGGGTCCAATGATGGTTTTGAGGGTTCCATTTCACAATCTCTGATTGGGTTATAGAAATTTTGATAATTTTTTTCTGAGGCTGCCTATTTAACTCACCTCCTTTCATCCCCCCTTGGAAGAGAAGGGGGAAAGAGGGGGTGAGTTCGAGGGAATGAGCGGATAGAAACAGGTGCTCATAAATCTTTCAAGAATTTATGACATGTTTTCCTTAGTCCCTTTGAATAGCAAATGCACCAGTTTGAAGTGAGAAATGTTTGGGGGTTTATAACCAAATAGGTACAAGAGAAAAGTAATTTCAGGAGAGGAATTTGAAAGAAAAAGACCGGCGCACCGCGGAGGGAATTCTTTTTACCGACCAGTACCAATTGACCATGGCGCAGCTCTACTACCGGATGGGAATGCACGAGACCGATGCGCAGTTCGAGCACTTCTTCCGGCAGTACCCGGATTACGGTTCTCATAAAGCCGGTTATTGCATTTATGCCGGTCTGGAATGGCTGGTGGATTGGATGGAGGAAGTTCGGTTCCGGGAAACGGATATTGCTTACCTGCGCAGCCAGCAAAGTCGATCCGGTAAGCAACTGTTCGGGGATGATTTTCTGAAGTATCTGAAAAAGGATTTCTCCTTTGAACGTCTGAATTTACGGGCGATTCCGGAAGGAAGGGTGGTGCATCCCAACGTGCCCATCACGGTGGTGGAGGGCCCCCTGGCGATTGTGCAGGTATTGGAGACATCGCTGCTTAATCATCTTAATTTTCAGACTTTAATAGCCACCAAAGCGGCACGAATCCATGACAGCGCGCGCGGGCAAATGTTGTTGGAATTCGGTTTACGGCGGGCACATGACCGGGGAGCCAACGCCGGCGCCCGGGCAGCGTTAATCGGCGGAGCGCATTTTACATCGAACGTGGGTATCTCTCATATTTTGGGATTCCCACCCAAGGGCACCCAGGCACACAGCATGATCCAGGCATTCATTGCCATGGGCGGGAGCGAATACGACGCGTTTAAAGCCTATGCCGATCTTTACCCGGACGACTGCCTGTTATTAGTGGATACCATCGATTCTCTGAACAGCGGCATTCCCAACGCCATCAAGGTGTTTGAAGAGTTGCAGCGCAAGGGGCATAAGCCAATGGGAATTCGGCTGGATTCCGGCGACCTGGCATACCTGAGCATCCAGGCAGCAAAAATGTTGAACGAAGCCGGCTTTCAGGACGCCATGATTGTTTTATCCAATAACCTGGACGAACTGGTTATCTGGCAGATCGTTACCCAAATACAGGAAGAAGCTCCCCGCTACGGGGTGGATCCCAACAATTTACTGAAACGGCTGGTGTATGGCGTGGGCACCCGGTTGATTACTTCCCAGGGAGATTCCAGCCTGGGAGGCGTATACAAACTGGTGAGTTTATGGCGGGACGGCAAATGGCAGCCGGCGATTAAAATTTCCGAAACCCCGCAAAAGACCCCCAATCCGGGAAATAAACGGGTCTGGCGGATTTACGACCGCCGCGGCAAAGCCACTGCCGACCTGATTTGCCTGGCAGAAGAAGACCCGAAAAGCCATACCAAACTCACCCTGCGCCACCCGGGGTTGCATACCAAACGTCGCATTCTGGGGCTGGAAGATGTTTCCGAAGTTGAACCATTGCTTATCGAGGTACTGAAACAAGGAAAACGGGTCTGCGAGTTTCCCCCGATCCAGGAATTACGGGAACGGCGGGTTAAAGACGTCAACCGCCTGGATACCGGTATTCGCCGCCTGGTCAATCCCCACATCTATCATGTCTCCCTCAGTCAAAAATTATGGGACTTAAAGCAATCCTTGATTCAGGAAATGAAAAATAATCACAACCATGTTAAGGAAAGACCATAACCTACCGCAGGAGCAGTGAATAATGTTGGACGGTATTACGGAAATCATCAAAAAAGCGGCAGATGTGGTGGATGAGTTTGCCATGCGGGAAGAGATGGTGTTGATTGGCAAACGCTTGTATGATAAAGGGATGATTGTGGCAACGGAGGGCAACTTCAGCGTGCGGCTGGATGAAGACAGAATACTGGCAACCCCGCGCGGGATGTGTAAAGGCGAACTGGGCGTGGAAGACCTTGCCATTATCGATACCCGGGGGAATCACCTGGAGGGAAAGCGGTTTGTCTCGACAGAAATTGCATTGCACCTGGAAGTCTATCGGCAGCGGAAAGATGTTAAGGCGGTGGTGCATGCCCATCCGCCCAATTGCATCGCCCTGATGTTAGCCGGGAAGCGATTGGATAAACCCATTTTAGCGGAGAATGTCATCCTGTTGGGTAAAATTCCGGTGGCGCCCTATGCCTGCCCGTCCACCGAGGAAGTGCCGGCATCCATCCGCCCGTTTATCCCATATACCGACTGCATCCTGCTGGATCATCATGGCAGCTTGACTGTGGGCAGTTCCCTGCGGGAAGCATTTTACAAACTGGAAATGCTGGAGCATTCCGCTAAATCTTATCTGTTGGCGCTTCAAACCGGTCAGGTGCGGGAATTAAGCCGGGATGAGATTGAGAAGCTGATGGAACTGCGGGAGAAGCGGTACCGCATTCGATGGCCCATCATTCCGTTTTAGCGGCGGGTGGTTTGGTCGGCGAGAGTGGAGGGCAGATTTTCCTAACTTCCCCCGGAAGTGAGTGGTAGAGCGGTCAGAAGTACGCTATCCAGTACGAGTTGGCGGGATGTGTCAAGATTTGAAAACGGCAAAAGAGAGAATCGTCACAGACAAATTTGCTGCCGGATGCAATCTTTAGGCGTTCAGAGCAATCAAACTTTATGCACCAGCCTGTTGGTAATTTGGGGAGAGCAAGAAATTACGTAATTCGTAATGTGTAAAAAGGAGAATGCTTAATTTGAAGGGGTACCCACTTCGCACTTCTTTATCAATTCTCTTGCTGTTTAGCATCACCCTGTTTGCTGCCTGGCGGCCCGGAGAAATGAAAGTTAAAATCCCCCATGTCACCCCCGGGGATGTACAAACCCTCCGCAAACTCAATTTTGAAATCGATTTTTCCGAGTACCCGGCTCTCTATCTATATGTTATTCCGGCGGAACTGCAAGCACTCCGGCAAGCCGGATTTCAACCGGAGATCATCATCCCCGATATGACCGCTTATGCTCAAAAGCTTTTAAAATCTCCCCGCCTGCGGGCTTACAAAAGTTTTGAAGAAACCCGAAAGTTAGTGGACAGCCTGATAGGGGAATATCCCGGTATTATCTCGAAAACCGTTTACGGATACAGTGTGGAAGGGCGGGAGCTGTTTGCGGTTAAAATAAGTGACCATGTGAGAATCGATGAGCCGGAACCGGAAATCGGTTTTGAAGGGGGGCATCACGGTGATGAAGTGATTAGCAGTGAGCTATTGGTTCAGTTGATGAAGACCCTTTGTGAACAATATGGAATCGATTCCCGCATCACCCGGTTAATTAATACCCGGGAAATCTGGATATTTCCGTTTGTCAATCCCGATGGCAGGGCTTCCCTCAGCCGCAGCAATCGCCATTATGTGGATTTGAACCGGGACTGGGGGTACATGTGGGATGGCTGGGGGAGAAGCGAATCTCCCTATTCCCAACCGGAGACTCGCGCCTGTCTGAACTGGCTGCTGGATCATCAATTCGTGATCTTATCCAGTATTCACGCCGGGGCAAAGGTGATCTCGTACCCCTGGAGTTATCGTCCCAATCCCTCCCCGGATCATCTCCTGTTTGACCAATTAGCGGAAGGATATGTTCAAGCCTCCGGCTACCAATTCTTAAGATTTGGTCCCGGCTACAGCCAGCTCTATCCCATCAACGGTACAGCTAAAGACAGTTATTATGGCATCCGCGGTGCCCTCGGCTGGACGGTGGAGATTTCACCCCGGAAAATGCTCCCATACTCCGAGTTTCTAAAACTTTTTCGCATCAATCTGCCGGGAATGCTGTATTTGATTGAGATGAGCGGGAAAGGCATTTCCGGGCAGGTGCGGGATGCCGCCTCCGGTAAACCCATCCCGGCGATTATCTGGGTTGAGAGCCGGAATCAACGCTTCTGGCAGACTTACAGCAGCCCGGTACAGGGGGATTTCCATAAATACCTCCCCCCGGGCGACTACCGGGTACGAATTACTGCAAATGGATATCAACCGGTAACCTTTCCTGCGGTGGTGGTAACGGATACCGGGGCAACCCGTTTGCCGGTGAAGCTGCATCCGGCAAAGGAAAGTTTCGCTTACCAGGTGATCGCTGCCCAAATCCCGGGGAATAATTATTCCGATGCCGGACTCACCTCTAACGCCCTTGCCGCCCCGGATTCCCAGCGCTATTCCCTGGGGAAAAACGGCTGGATTCTCCTGGATATGGGCAGGCAATACCGGGATGCCGCCGGTAACGACCTCCGGGTTGTGGAAGGGGATCAATCCCCGGAAGGGTTCACCATCTCCGTTGCCGAAAATTACTGGGGACCGTGGAAAGAAATTGGCAGTGGCGTGGGGACCAGCGAATTTGATCTTGCCTCTCGCAATATTTTTCAATTTCGATTTATCCGCATCCGGGATGACGGTGATGGGTTTGGCGGAATTGCTAAGGCCGGGTTCGATCTGGATGCGGTGGTGCACCTTTCCATGCCAGAGCATTTACCCCGCTTAGCCATCACCTCGGTACGGGTGGTGGATACCTTAAGCAATTTTAACGGCAGGTGGGAAGTCGGCGAACCGGCTTTTTTGCAGGTGGAGGTGGAGAATCGCAGTTCTCGCCCGTTAACCGATGTAACATTTCAACTCACCACGGATAATAAACGCATTCAGGTACGTGCGGGAGAAATCTTCCTTTCGAAAGTGGCGGGTGGTGAAAAGGTCTGGTTGAAAGGTTTTGCGATTATGACCGCCGGGGATGTGGATGCGGAAATCGCCACTCCCTTAACCCTGAAAGTTTGGGCAAACCGAACGTTTACCTGGCAGGGGAAAGTGCCGGTTCGGCTCCATCCCGGGGGCAGAATTGAGCTATCGCCTTCCGCCATTGCGTTTAACAAGATTCCCCCAGGTTCATCGAAAAAACAATCGATTACAATCCAAAATACCGGTAAGGATACCCTGAAAATTTTCCAGCTAAAAACGTCCACCAATTCCTTTCAAGTGGAAAATCGGCAAATGGTGTTGCTGCCCGGGCAACGCAACGCTGTGCCAATCGTCTTTCAACCCGGCACCTTCGGGATTATCCGGGATACCCTGCGAATCTTATGTAATGATCCGCTTCGCCCCCGGGTAGAGCTTCCCCTGCGAGGCGCCGGCAGTGGTATGCCGGAAGTAAACGTGAAGCCGGATACCCTCACCCTTACCATGCAGCCTACCGACTCGGTGAATGTTCTGTTAACGCTTACAAATCTCAGCAACGATGCCTTTCAATTCCGGATTTTACCACAGAAGGATACCGGAGAAGAGAAAACCCAAACGGAGGTTTCCGGAGATGGTATCGGATACGTATGGCAATATTTGCCGGTGGCACAACTGCGTTCTCAATCGCAGAACGATGCCCTGTTCCGAGAAGTGCATTTCAAATTGGATTTTCCCGATACCGCTGCCGGTGTTAAGCTTCCGCTTGCTTTTTCATTCCCGTTTTTGGATAACCGGTATAAAGAAGTCCGGATTTTTCCGGATGGCTGGATTGCGTTGAAGAGCCGGATGAATGCCGGGGGAGGAAATGAAGTTTTATTTGGAGAGACAGGGGTGCCCTGGGGGATCGCCCCACTGCGTTTGGACAGCAGCCTTTTTAAGCCCGAGAAGGTGGTTTACCTCTCAGACTCTTCGGCAGTTACCATCCGTTGGGTTGGAGAGTTGATGGAGTCGGAATTACTGCCGATTTCCTTCCAGGTCTCACTATATGCCGATGGTTTGATTGAATTCCGGTATGATGATATCCTGCCGCCCGGTATCGACTATCATCGTGGTATTTTCCGGGTGGAAGGAACGATTGTTCCCTCCAGCGTTCCCATTCGTTTACCGGAAACCGTTCCCTATGGAATCCGGCTGCAGCAAAAAGGAGTGATTTCTATCGCTCCGGATGTCTTCTCTCTCAAGCGTAAAGAACGCATAAATTTACGAGTAAAAATCAAGACGGATGACTACCCGGAAGGAGCCTGGCGGGGAATTCTGGCAGTTCAGGAAACGTCGAGTTTTCAGATACTCAAACAAATACCCTTTCGAATTCGTGTCCGCTCCACATTCGCGAAGCAGGGAGCGAAAATGGGATCACCACAGGTGGAATTATCCCAGAACTTTCCCAATCCGTTCAACCCGGTAACAACTATTCGGTTTCAGTTGCCGGAGCAAACAACGGTGCGGTTGGTGGTGTACAATACCCTTGGTCAAACGGTGAAGGTGCTGGTGAATGGTGCCCTTAGCGGCGGGGAATATCGGGTGCAGTGGGACGGTACCAACGAAGATGGGGCAAAGGTTCCAAGCGGCATATATTTTTACGAGCTTCGTGCCGGGGATTGGCAGCAAATCCGAAAAATGATTTTATTGCGGTGAAACCATAAAACCTATTGGTTCGTTAAAAACACAAGTTGTATAGAGCGATTGGATTGTTCCTTTCCGATGACAACTTTCCTGACAAAACTGACAGCCTGGCAACCTGTTGTGAAAATTTTAAAAAAGTTTTTGATATACTTTGTCCGGCTATTAAATTCGGTGCTTGTCAATTCCCATAAGGGAATATCTTAGCAGAAAAGGAGGATTTTATTAATGAATGAAGATGTTAAACAAAACCAGCTTTCTACAGAGGATGTAGAAGCTGCAACCATGACAGCGGATGTTGTTGAGTCAAACAATTCCGAGAAAGAAGATGAATTGCTTTTTCAACCCGGTCAGGTCGTCAAAAAAGAAGATGTTGATAAATTGATGGTTGAAGAACGGGATGAAGCCTTAGAAAAATTATTTGCAGAAAGTTTCGATCGATTCAAAGAAGAGGATATCATCACCGGAAAGATAATCGAAATCAACGATAAAGCAATTATTGTTGATTTGGGGTTTAAAAGCGAGGGGGTGATTTCCCGGGAAGAATTTATTGACATTGACCAATTTAAAGAGGGTGATGAAGTTGAGTTGTTTCTGGAATCTTCGGAAGACCCCGATGGAAATGTGATAGTTTCCCGCAAGAAGGTGTACTTCCTGAGAGCCTGGGAACGCCTGATGAGTAAGTTCGAGAATGATGAGATTATTGAAGGCAGGGTCGTTCGCCGAATTAAAGGCGGCTTTGTGGTGGATCTGGATGGGGTAGATGCCTTCCTGCCCGGTTCCCAGATGGATGTAAAACCCATCCGAGATTTTGATGCGTATGTGGGGAAGGTCCTGCCGGTAAAAATTGTAAAAGTCAATGAACAACGTAAAAATATTGTTGTTTCCCGCCGGGTAATCATTGAGAAAGAATTGGAAAGCAAACGGGAAGAAATCCTACGGACCCTGGAGAAGGGGCAGGTGCGCCACGGAGTGGTCAAAAACATTACCGATTTCGGTGTGTTCATTGATCTCGGTGGTGTGGACGGGCTGCTCCATATTACCGATTTGTCCTTGGGACGGGTGAATCATCCCAGTGAGTTGATTCAACTCGATCAGGAAATTGATGTGATGATTCTGGATTTTGACGAGAAGAAAACCCGCATCTCCCTGGGCTTAAAACAGCTTCAACCCCACCCGTGGGAGAATATTGCCGAACGATTCCCGGTGGGCTCCAGGGTAAAGGGAAAGGTGGTCAGTCTCACCGATTACGGTGCATTTGTTGAATTGGAACACGGTATTGAAGGCTTAATTCACGTCTCGGAGATGAGCTGGTCCCATCACATCAAAAATCCGGCTCAGATTTTAAAAGAAGGCGATGAGGTGGAAGCCGTTTTACTCAACATTGAACCGGAAGAACGAAAAATTTCATTAGGATTAAAACAGCTTACCCCGGATCCCTGGGAAGATATCGAGGACAAATACCCGGTGGGCAGCAAACACAAAGGGATTGTGCGCAATTTAACCCCTTTTGGGGCGTTTGTGGAATTGGAAGAAGGTGTGGATGGTCTGGTTCATATCTCCGATCTTTCCTGGACGCGGAAAATCCGCCATCCCAGTGAGGTAATTCGCAAGGGTGAAGAAATAGAAGTCGTGGTGTTGGATATCAACAAGGAAGAACGACGGATTGCCCTGGGGCATAAGCAGGTAGAACCCAACCCCTGGGATGCGTTTGAAGATGCTTATCAGGTGGGAACCGAAACCACCGGCAAAATCGTTCGGTTGATTGACAAAGGCGTGATTGTGAATCTTCCGTTAGGCGTGGATGCTTTTGTGCCACTCCATCATCTCGGGAAGCCAAATATTAAACGCACTTCCGATCATTTTAAAGTGGGGGATGAGCTGCCGCTGAAGGTAATCGAGTTTGATAAGGATAACAAACGCATTGTTCTGTCTGTCAGTGAATACCTGAAAGGGAAAGAAAAAGAAGTTGTCGAATCTTACCTGGCAGAACATGCTTTAACCCCCACCACTCTAAAGGAAATTGTGCAGGAAGTGCCGGAATTAAAGGAAGAAACGCCGGAAGCAGGCAAGGGGCGTAAAAGTTCCCGGAAAAAATCCAGGGATGAGGAAGGAGACGCTAAATCTAAAGAAGAGGCAACCTCCGAACAAAAGAAGGCGGAAGGAAAGGAAGCGGAAGCAGCCCCGGATGCTGAAACCGTTGTCGCCGAGGAGGCGAAGACGGAAGGGAGCGAAGGGGAGGCAGCCGAGGTGAAAGCAGATTCCCCGGCTTCCGAAGCCGAAACAACGGCACCCGTACCGGAAGAACCAACCGCAGAGACCGACCCGGCACCCGAAGCAGAAACAAAAAATGAAACAACTGCCAAAAAGAAAAAGACCACCAAAACCACCAGGAAAAATACGACTGCAAAATCCTCGAAAACGGATACCGAAGACCAATCAACCCCTGAAGCGACCGATGACAAGACGACCAGTTCAAGCGATACGAACGAGAGTGGAACCGGAGAAGAATCTGAAACCGAAAGTTGATTGATCGACACTATCCGTACATATAAAAAAGGGAGCCCTCCTTCAGGTTGGCTCCCTTTTTTTGTTCCCGGTATCGTTATTCCGAATCAGAATGGGTGGGGCATTATTCTTTGTGAAACTTAAACGATAACCGTAATTTAGTACGAAAAGCGACAATCTTGCCATCCTCAATCTTAACATCCTGAGCCGTAACTTCTGCCACCCTCAGGTCTTCCAGAGTTTTACTGGCGCGATCAATGGCATGTTTTGCCGCCTCCTCCCAGGACACTTCACTGGTACCCACCAACTCGATGACTTTATACACACTATCTGCCATAATAAATCCTCCTTAAGTTTGAACGGTGAGATGAATGAACACAGATTTCCATCCGGAAAACATGATCACCTGAATTTTGAGAGATTATCCGCCAAAGTCAATGATAAAAATGAATCCGGTGATAAAATAATGATGAAAGAATAAGTTGTTAAGCATGCCTCAATTAATTGTCAATCCTCTTCTTTCCCGTTTTTTGAGAAAATAGCGCCGCAAGCGGAATACAGCCGGAATGACAACCCCATTAAATTTGACGGAACGACTCAGGTTGTTATACCGCAACGTTCGCAACGAACAGATGGTTATCTCTTTCACGTTGCGGCCCGTCGCGTATCCGCTGGGATCATTACGGTAACGAAAAAGTTGTGATGACAAAAATAGATTTCTACAGGAACTCTTTCTTCTTTACGTCCTAAATAGCTACTACCTGAGTCGTTACAATTTGACAAGGTGTTCTTTACATTTTACAAAATAACATATTGACACTTTTGTCTTGCTTTTTTTGTCCGAGAGGTTGTATAATTTTATCCCTTTGGGCGATCATCGTTAAATAAACCATAGTTTACGATTTCTATTTGCGAAACGAGCCAGGCAAATAATGAATCGATAACACACTTCCACCTTAAATGGGGTTGGTGATGGAACAACAGCATCAAGCCGGTACCGCCGCAGTATTAAGCCTGGTAATTCCCGGGGTGGGGCAGTTCTACAACGGTACGTTTTGGCGCGGGATCTTTTGGCTGATTGTTACCCCGGGTTTATGGATTGGCAGCGGTGGTACATTGGGGTGGATTTGTCATGTGATTTCCGCCATCACTGCTTATCGTTATGCCAGCAAAAATCCCCGGGAATAGTCACCCGGGATTGAACGAAGGAGTAAGAGGAATCATACGAAAATCATTTAAAGCATCGACAACGCTACCTTACAAAGTAGAAATCGCTTCTCATTGGAAAGCATCTTCGATTTGCGAACCATTTGGGACACCAGGGAGAAAAAGGAATAATTCATACGTTACCGGAAGAAAAATTAGGAAAGGATACGCATGCCGATTGATGAATTGACTCTGGATGAGAAACGAGCGGTACAGATTCTATACCCGGATGAATTAATGGCAGAGAAGCCGTTAATAATTTTAGCGCATGGTTCCGGAAATGATATGCAATCCCCCTTCCTGGAGACAATCACTGAACAACTGGCATACAAAGGGTTAAATGTGGTTCGGTTTAACTTCCCATACAAAGTCGCCGGGAAGAAATTTCCGGACCGTTCGGAAATTCTGGAAAATTCCTGGCGGCTGGTGATTCGCTTTGTTCTGGATAATTTGAAATTTAAAAGCCTGTATATCGGCGGCAAAAGTATGGGAGGGAGAATCGCCACCATCATTGCCAGGGACTTTCCGGAAATAAAGGGTTTGATCTTTCTGGGCTACCCCCTTCATCCCCCCGGAAAATTTGATAATATCCGGGATGAGTATTTATATTTATTATCCGTGCCGATGTTGTTCATCCAGGGGACCCGGGATCCCTTTGCCAGGATGGATTTATTGCAGCAGACGTTAAGCCATCTCCGGAACCGGGCAACTTTGCATTGGATAGAGGGAGGAGACCATTCCTTTAAGGTTCTGGTACGCAGTGGTCAAAGTTATCCCGGCATTCTTAAAAAGGTTGCCGTTGAGGTGGCAAATTGGATAGATGAGGTTGAACGCAAACAATGACTGCCCATAGGGTGTTTTACGCCGTTCTGAACATGGGACTGGGCCATGCCACCCGGAGCCTCCCGGTCATTCGGGAGTTTTTACGGCGCGGTTGGGAGGTGGTGCTGGGAAGCAACGGAAGAGCCCTGGAATTTCTAAAAAGAGAATTCCCGGGGATTCCGTTCGTGGTAACGCCGGAATATGGTATCAAATACAGCAAAAGCAACTGGCTGCTTCCCCTGCTGTTGTGGCAGATTCCCCGCTTCCTGCGAGGCGTTCGGAACGAGAATCAATTTTGTGCCTTTGTGGTAAAGAACTACCAACCGAATTTAATTGTCAGCGATCACTGCTATGGGATGTATCATCCCCGGGTACCTTCTTTTTTTATCAGTCACCAAATTTATTTCGCCATGCCCCGCGGCTTCGAGATGTTTTCCCCATTGCCTTCCCGGTTTAACCTCTTTTTTCACCGAAAGTATAACAAGGTGATTATCCCCGATTACCAAAGTGATGAGGGCGGCTTGTTAAGTGGGAAATTGAGTCGTTTACCTGTTCGACAGGAGCCATACACTTACGTCGGCTTATTGTCAAGTATTGCTCAGAAGAATGCCCCGGCGGATATTGATTTCCTGGTTTCCATATCCGGGCCGGAACCTCAGCGTACCCTTCTGGAAATCCGCCTTCGGGAGCAAATTCATTCCCTGCCCGGTAAAAAGCTGATGGTTCTGGGGAAAAGTGAATCGGTAGAGTCGTTTCAGGACAGGGAGGTGACAATTTTTTCCCATGTCACTCGAAAGGAGATGGGGCAATTGTTCAACCGGGCAAAGTTCGTCATCTCGCGTCCGGGCTATTCTACCCTGATGGAACTGGCTGAACTGGGCAAACCGGCTCTGCTTATTCCTACCCCGGGACAAACCGAACAACAATATTTATCCTCATGGGTCGGTAAAAAAGGGTGGTACTATTCAGTCTCTCAAAAGACGTTTGAATTGTCCAGGGAGTGGAAAATTGCTCGCCAATATGCCGGTTTGTACAAACCCAATGCCACCGGGGAAAGCGTTCAAAAAATTTTTCAAGAGGTATTTCAAATTCCGGATGAGTAGCTGGAACGGTTTTGTTGGCAGGGCAGGAATAGCGAACACCCTGCCGCCATTTTTGCAGGATTGAGAAAAATATTTGTTTTAAAATACTCCGTGGTTATCTTGCAGGGTGGGGATGGGCAATCGTGCCCAATGCTCCGCTCCTGACATCAGACAGTCCAGGGCAGAACGGGGGAGAAATGCAGCAAGGTAACCCAATTTATCCCAATACCTTAACTCCTGAACGAATTGTGAACCTGAAGATTATCTTTCTCATTTTCTCAGTGGGATTCATTGCCTGCAGCGGGCGACAGGCTACCACTACCACCTCAACTCAACCTAAATCCGCTTTTTCTTTCTATTATGATGCGTTGGCAGAAGTGGAAGCCGGTCAATTTGAAAATGCTCTGGCAAATCTGGATTCGGCAATTGTTCGACGTCCTGGGGTTGCTAACTTTTACCAGGTTAAAGGGTGGGTATTTACGCAACTCGGGCAGGCGGATTCGGCAATCGCGGCATATCAAAAATGTCTCTCTTATAAAAGCCATTACCCCGAGGTCTGGATCAGTCTGGGCAAACTCTATATGGAGGTGAAAGATTATGAAAACGCCGCACTTTACCTCCGGAAAGCGGTTCAGGAAATTCCCGATTCAACCCATTTGCAACTTCTGTTAGGTGAATCGTATTTTCAAACCGGGAAATATCACCTGGCAATTGATTTTTTAAATGCTTATAAAAAATCCACTCATTCACCCGTAATGGATTATTGGAAATGGTTAGGGATGACTGAGTATGGGATGGGGAAATACGACTCGGCAATCAAAAATCTGGAATATTATGTTTCTGTGCGAAAGGATGACCCTGTGGCACTTAAATACCTGGGGCTGGCAAAGTTTGCCGATAAAAAATATGATGAAGCGATCTCCTATTTGAATCAAGCCGGGGAATATTTGCCGGATGATACCGAAATTTATCTCTACCGGGCGAGATATTTTGTAAACGTCAACAAACCGGCAATTGCCAGGGAACAATTGATGGTTGGTTTGCAGCATGACAGCACCAATGCCGAACTTCTTTTGCAATTGGGCGTAATGGCTTATGAGGATGAACAGTATGAAACCAGTAAAGAATATTTACATAAACTCATCCGTTATCATCCTCAATTCTGGAAAGCCTATCGCTACCTGGGATTTCTGGAAGAGCGGGATCAGCACCCGGTACAGGCATACCAATATTATAAACTCTACCTTGACCACTCTTATGAAAATGATCCGGAAGTCTCGCAACGGATGGAAAAAATTCTCCAGGAAAATAATATGGACGCACCGTGAGTGGAGTGGTTCGATGAATGTCTTTGGCGATATCGAGGTCAACATAACGTGATGGTCCTTCAGTAAAAATAAGGCAGTTTTGACCAAGTTTTTGAGCACACACATAACGTTCACCTCCTTCGGTCGTCTCCGGTGTGGAATCGTTATCATTCACTTGATCAATCAACAGGATAATCTTATGAAGCTCATCGGAAAAATTATGCTGCTTATGTTGGTACTTACCTCTGTGGGGTTACCCCAATCCAATTCCGAGGATTTCGGTTTGCTGGAAATGCAGATTGGAACCCGGCAGCCCGAAAAATATCTCGTGCAAAGTGCCATTCTCTATAAAGATGTTTCCCTGGTATATGATACCACATTACACGTTTCCAATGACGATTCCACGGTGATGTACTTCTATCCTCAGTTGTATCGGGGAAATCAGTATGTTTTGCATTTGCTCCTGGAACCCGAACAGAAATCTCTCCAGGGAGCTTCGCCTTTCTATGATTTCTATTTGAACCTGGGCGATTCCGTTGGAGATATGATCACCATCTCCGGGGTGGATTCCAATGCCTTTCTGTTATACAGCGGACGATTTACTCGTAACAAATTGTACTCCCGAAATTGCGAGGGGGAATTTCAATTGTCCAGCAAAGAAGAACTGTCCTGGGAGGTGGAGGGCAACTTCCGGGTATCGTTTGAGTTTCCGGTTTACGGATTGGATAAGGGCTATGAGCCGGTTTAAATTCATGGAAGTTTAATGATACCGGAATCGCACCAACTGGTGGGTGAGGAAACCAATCTCTCTCCTTTAAAAAACCGGAAGAAAAATCTGAAGCGAAATTTGTATATCGCAATTTTTACTTCGTTATTTATTGTCGCTTTTGTGTTAAGATGAAGCAGGAATGGAAACGAGTCATCATCCATGTGGACATGGATGCCTTTTTTGCGGCGGTAGAGCAATTGCACCATCCCGATCTGCGGGGGAAACCGGTGATTGTGGGTGCAGACCCGAAAGGCGGAAAGGGCAGGGGAGTGGTTTCGACCGCCTCTTATGAAGCCCGTAAATTCGGGGTGCATTCCGCCATGCCCATTTCCCGGGCATACCGTCTCTGTCCCCAGGGTATTTTTGTACCCCCTAATGGAAAACTATACAAACGCTATTCGGATCAAATTTTTGAAATTCTATCCGGTTTCACCCCGTTGATTCAGGTCGTGAGCGTGGATGAAGCCTTCCTGGATGTTACCGGCGTCGTTCACCTGTACGATTCCATCGAACAGTTGGGTAAAAAAATAAAAGACCGAATTTTTTCTCAAACCGGTTTAACCGCTTCGGTAGGAATTGCTCCCTCCAAAAGCGTTGCCAAAATTGCCTCGGATTTTAAAAAACCGGATGGATTGACCATCATTCCCCCGGAGCATGTTCAGGAATTTTTAGACCCATTACCCGTGACTCGTCTTTGGGGGGTGGGGAAAAAAACGTTTCAAGCCTTATCCCGACTTGGCATCCAGACGGTTCAGCAGTTGAGGCAATATCCGCTATCCATCCTGGAAGAAAAATTCGGGCAAATGGGGAGTCATCTTTACCGCATGGCAAACGGCATTGATGAACGCGATGTGCACGAGCACGAAGAAATCAAGTCGGTCAGCCATGAGACCACTTTTGAAGTGGATGAGACGGACAGAGAATTGCTCATCAGCACCCTGTTGTATTTGTCTGAAAAAGTCAGCAGCCGCTTACGAAAATACGGATTCCGGGGGAAAACGGTTCAACTGAAAATTCGCTTTAAGGATTTTTCCACTTTTACCCGAAACAAAACCATCCCTTATGCAACGAACTTAACGGATGAGATTTTTACGGTCGTTCAAAAATTATTCGGGGAGTTTGATCCCGGAAAAAAGCCGGTACGGTTAATTGGTGTGGGCGTTTCTCATCTCGTTTCTGAAAAAGGATTCCAGACTACCCTGTGGGACGGGGAAAAGGAACGCAAGCTGGAATTGGAAAAAGTAATGGATCGCTTAACGGAAAAATTTGGTAAAAATGCCCTGACCCATGCCCGGGCGTTGAATGCAAAACGACGGAACAAGAGTTGATGAATATCTTCAAAAAACACTTTATTCGCTACCAAAGCCCGGCAATTGTCTGGGCTTTGGTCATTTTTATCCTGTCCTCCCTGCCGGACATTCCCGGTCCTCGCTTAAATGTGCGTTTTGAGGACAAATTGGATCACATAGTCGCCTATGCCATCCTGGGATTTCTGATATGCCGGGCGTTGTGGTATCAATCCCGTTTTCCCGGGTGGCGCCAGGCGTATGCCCGGGCAGCGTTAATTCTCGGGATTCTCTATGGCATCAGCGATGAGTTTCACCAGGCATTCATCCCCGGCCGCTTTTCCGATCCCTGGGATGTGCTCGCAGACGCCATCGGCATTTTACTGGGGGTGGTGATTTTTAAATTTTTGCTTGCGAAAACCACTCAAACAGAGTCATAATATAAAAATAGATGCTGATGGAACGAGGGGGAGGAAGGAGAGTGAGTGATTGATTTGATGAGGTGTTGGGAAATGCGTGATGATGAGCACCATCCCTTAACGTTCAACCTCTTTTCCCACGATGGATGGACAGAGATAGCCGGAGGTTAAATGGAATGGATGGTAACAACTGAACTGTGGTAAACCGGAGTGACCTGTATGATTGCATTGAAAGATAAAACGATTGCCCTTGAAGCGACAACGCTGACAGCAGAGGAAATTCTGTATGACTATCGATTGGCATATAAAAGCCGCCAGGCAAGTTTGTTGGGGCGGAAAGAGGTGATGGCGGGCAGGGCGAAATTCGGCATCTTTGGAGACGGGAAAGAGGTCGCCCAGCTTGCCCTGGCAAAAGCGTTCCAAAAAGGAGATTTCCGTGCCGGGTATTACCGCGATCAAACCCTGATGTTCGCCCTGGGTATCCATACCATCCCGGAATTTTTTGCTCAGCTCTACGCCCATGCCGATGAACAATTTGATCCGGCTTCTGCCGGTCGACAAATGAATTGCCATTTTGCCACCCGTAGTCTGAATCCGGACGGTAGTTGGAAAAACCTGATGGAGCAGTATAACTCCTCGGCAGACCTTTCCCCAACCGGTTCCCAGATGCCGCGCCTGGTGGGACTGGGGCATGCTTCCTGTCTTTACCGGAAAAATGAAGCGTTGAAGCAGTTTCCCCAATTTTCCAACAACGGCAATGAGGTGGCATTTGGCACTATCGGGAATGCCTCCTGCGCAGAAGGGATGTTCTGGGAGGCGGTGAATGCCATCGGGGTGCTTCAGGCTCCGGTGGTGCTGGCTCTCTGGGATGACGAATATGGCATTTCGGTTCCCAACAAGTACCAGGTCACCAAACAAAATTTATCGGAAGTGCTGAAAGGGTTCAAACGGCGCAAACATTCCCATGACGGATATGATATTTACCGGGTGAAGGGATGGGATTACCCGGCGCTGGTGGATGTGTTTCTCCGGGCGGCAGAGACTGCCCGGCAGGAGCATGTGCCCTCCATCGTTCATGTAATCGAATTGACCCAACCCCAGGGGCACTCCACTTCCGGCAGTCATGAACGGTATAAATCGAAAGAACGGCTGGACTGGGAGCATGAGTTCGATGGAATCCGTAAGATGCGGGAATGGATGATTGCCAATGAAATTGCCACGGATGCGGAGCTCAGTCAGATTGAAGAAGATGATCGAAAAGAAGTGGAGCGCATTCGGGATAAAGCCTGGGAAAACTTTCAGGCGCCCATCCGCCGGGAATTGAATGAAGCGGCTGCATTGATAGAAAAATTGGAGAACAATTCGGGGAAGGGCGGGGAACTGTACCAAATTCGTCATAAGTTATTGCGCCTCCACAGCCCATTGCGTCGGGATGTGATGGCGGCGGTCCAGCAAGCTTTGATAATCGTAAAGGATGAAGATACCCCGGCACGAAGGCAACTGGCGGCATGGAAGAAGCATTATGAAAAGGAAAATCACGCCCGCTATGATTCTCACCTCTATAGTCAGTCCTCACAGGCAGCCATCAAAATCCCGGAAATCAAACCGGTATATTCGGAGAATTCTCCCTCAATTCCCGGGTTTGAAGTGTTAAATGCCTGTTTTGATGCTGCTCTGGCACGGGAACCGCGGTTGGTGGCATTCGGGGAGGATGTGGGTAAGTTGGGGGATGTCAACCAGGGATTTCGGGGGCTTCAGGAGAAATACGGTGAGTTGCGAGTATTTGACACCGGCATCCGGGAATCCACCATCATCGGGCAGGCGATTGGCATGGCAGAGAGAGGTTTGCGCCCGATCGCTGAAATTCAATACCTGGATTACCTGTTATATGCCCTGCAAATTACCTCAGACGATCTGGCAACCCTGCACTGGCGCACCAGAGGCGGGCAAAAAGCACCGGTCATTATCCGTACCCGGGGACATCGTCTGGAAGGCATCTGGCATTCCGGCTCCCTGATGGCGGGCATTATCCACCTGGTAAGAGGAATGCATGTTCTGGTGCCCCGGGACATGACCCGGGCTGCCGGGTTTTACAATACCCTTCTGCAGGCAGACGAGCCAGCGATTGTGGTGGAAGTGCTGAACGGTTACCGGCTGCGGGAAAAACTGCCCGACAATATCGGGGAATTTACCGTGCCGGTGGGGGTGCCGGAAGTGGTTCGTTCCGGCAATGATGTAACCCTGGTCACCTATGGCGCTTGTGTGCGCATCGCCCTGGAAGCAGCGGAATTGCTGCAACAAACCGGCATTGATACGGAAGTGATCGACGTGCAATCTCTGTTGCCGTTTGATCTTCGGGGGGTGATTGTGAATTCCCTGAAAAAAACCAATCGTATTCTG
>CAYYGL010000089.1:0-19488 GCA_964471235.1 uncultured Calditrichaceae bacterium | reverse complement strand
GGAATGGCTTCAATCCCCGGTGGTGAATAAGCATCCGGTGGCGCCATGGGTGAAAATTCTTCCTGCTCGGTTTGTTTTTCCACCATCCGCTTCAGTGGGTCTGTATCCCTGAGTTTTTTAAAATCGGTCATTATCAATTCCTGTTGGTTGTTAATTTGTGATAGACCGCCTCCAGCCGGGTCCGATAAATTCTTTTGATACTCTCTTCGTCATCTCCCAGCGGCTTGGCAAGAATCAAGTTCATCACCTCTTGTGGGTTTAAACCGGATTTATACAGCGTCTCAACCGCCCCCTTCACCATTTTCGAAATTCCCTCTCGCGCTTCGGCTTCTCTCAAACCGAATGATTGACCGATTTGCTGCAACTCCTCCCATTGAAACCAGAAATAGGTGGGCGACATGGCAGTAATCACCACAAACGCCTCCAATTTCTCCTCCGGCACTACGGGTGACTCACCAAATCGAGAAAAGAAATTCTGCAACCCCTGCTTCTCCATTTCGGTAAAACCAGGGGAGAAGGTCACTGGATTATATCCCTGCCCGATAATCGATGGGGCATTGGGTATCATCCGTACAATACGAGGAAATCCGCTCAGAATACCGGAAAGATTGGCGATGGTTAACTTTGGCGCCAGGGAGATGAGGACTGAATCCCGACGGAGATGGGCAGAAACCTCCCCGAGTACACTTTTGGCAACCGGGGGGTGAACCGCCACAAAGATAAGGTGTTGCCCGACGACATGCCGATTATCCGGGGTGACTTCAATACCGGGATATGCTTGTTTTAATTGCTCCAGACCACCCGGCTCGATGTCGCTGACAACAATAGCATCAAGTGGGAAACCACTATGTTTCAAGCCGCCTACCAAAATCTTTGTAACCCGCCCCCCTCCAATGAATCCAACCGACATGAATTTCATGGATGCTCCCCCTGAACTTTTTTGAATCTTATGATGATGCATCGTTACTGGTGTTTGCAATATACACACTTCAACTACTCTAAAACCACGGGTTTTCATAAAAATAAGGAAAGCAGCGTAATTGGAGTGCAATGGGAATCCACCTGTTTCCATACCACTTTCGAAGCCGGGTATCGGGAGCAGGCAATTATCGTATCTGATATACTGCCCGCTTTTTGCGGTTTAAAAAAAAGGATTTGGGGACGCAAATACAGTAACTTCCGGGTTCAACGACGCGAAACCCTGGTTGAAGAGTTTAACTGCCCGGTAGTTATTTGCATGATTTCAACACACAGAAGAACCGCGAAGCCGTTCCACATAAAGGCCGGGGGATTCAGTACAGATGAATCCTCCGGAAGGAATAATGTACTCTCGTCACAACCCTGTCGGGGGTTGAACATGGGTGCTATGCCAGGGGTGGAAATTCTAATACCCTCATATCCCATACCAAGAAACTGAAATCGGGAAATAATCAAATCAGCCCCTTTTATAACTATTGTGGGTCCGGTACTAAGCGTTGTTCAATCTCGATGGCACGGGGAAACAGGATATTGTTTTCCAGGTGAATATGATGGTGGAGGTCTTCTTCAAATTCGTTTAGTTTCGCGAAAGAAACCCGGTAAGTGTTGCAAGCGTCTTCCGGGGGAACAAAATTGTTGCTGAGTTGCCGGATTTGCTTCATCAAATTTCCGGCGTGCTCATGTTCCTGTTCCATCAGGCGAATCGGATTCTCTACTGTGCCGAAAGGCGGGTGTGGCGCCGTCTCCCCTGTTCTTTCGGCAGCAGCCAACTGCTTGAGGTATGGAAACAAAATATGTTCTTCTTTCATCATGTGCTGCTCTAATTCGCTTGCCACCTCCTCAAACAACCGGGCAATTTCCACTACTTCCGGATGGACATCGCCATGAACGCGGGCAACTTTCGCCGTATATTCCCGCATGGGAGGGATATTCTCCCGCACATAACGATGATGCACATTCACAATGTAATCTGCCAGGAAATCCACCTCCCATTGCTCATAATTGTGTTCATGATCCTCCTTCGCTGCTGCCGCTTTTTCCACTTCCGCTACCAGGGTATCCCACTCGATGCCTTTCTCCGCGCAAACTTCCGCCAGCGTCTTTTTTCCACCGCAGCAGAAATCGATATCAAACTTCTTAAATACCCCGGCAAGACGATAATTTTTTGCCACCAGTTCGCCAATTGTCTGTGTAGAATAACTTTGGGATGGATATTCGTTTTTCATTTTCTCCTCGTTGCTGTTACATAATCGGTTCTTTTTCTGCTCCGGTTTGGACAAGTTTTATTCGATTGGCATGGAGCACGTACACCGTAGCCAGGCAAATTAACGCCAGAACGATAAACACCATGAACCCCCGCACGTAACCGATAGCGCCCATCTGTTTGGCAATGTAGCCCATTACGGGTGGAATGGCAAAACCGCCGAAGGCACCCAAACCGCCAACCCAGCCGGCAGCGCCGCCCACGGCTTCCGGCACATACGTCGGCACTAACTTAAATACCGCAGCATTGGCGATTCCCATCCCAATTGCCATAATGATTGCCGCTATCAGGGACAGATAGAGATTCAGGGAAATGGTAATCAACAGAGCGCCAATTAATAAGGTTATCAAGCTGTATGCCGCAACCTTTTCACCACCCAGCCGATCGGATAACTTACCACCGCCAACCCGAATGGCAGATGTTAAAAGCGAATAAACGGCGGTTAACGTTCCTGCTAACACCGGGGAAAGTTTATAATAAAGTGCCCAGTACGTGGGAAACCAGGCAGTAAGGGCAATAAAGCCGCCGAATGTGGTGAAATAGATAATCACCAACCCCCAGGTGCGCAGCTTGGCAGCCGATTTCTTCAGACTGTCCATCACCGAACCGGTGGGGAATATCTCTTGACCCAATTCCTTAGCTCTGACAATCGCTTCTTCCCGGGATATCCCCTTTTGGATGAACTGGAAATAGTAGGCATTGGCGCCAATCATCAAAAACAGAACCGTTCCGATAATCAGGAACAGCCACCATGCCAGGTAAGCAGAGATAAGACCAAACTGTTTTAGGAATAATGGCAGGATCAGGGAGAACATGCCGGGCGCCAGATTTCCCACACCGGCATAAATCCCCAGGGCGTTCCCCTGCTCGCGTTGAGGAAACCAGTAGGAGGTCTGCCCGATTCCCACGGAGAAGGTGGCGATGCCACATCCACTTAAAAAACCGAAAAAGAGCACCAGGGGATAAAGATCAACCGTCATTCGGTCGGGATAAAACAAGGTAAGCAGACCGAAAATGCCGCCTAATCCGACCACAGAAAGTAAGAGCAAAATGGAGAACGGCTTTTTTCCACCTGTGGTATCCACCCAGGCGCCGAAAGGGATGCGCAGCAACGACCCGGAGAGCGCCGGGATGGCAACCAGCAGTCCCACCTGCGTCGGGTCTAACCCCATGGCGTTTTTAAAGTGAACGGCTGTGGGACCGTACAATGACACGGCAGCAAACCCAAAGAAAAATCCCAGCGTGGTGCCGATTAATCCCTTTGTCGGATTTCCTTTCAATTCCATCAGACTGTCCTCTCCTTTGGTTAAGTATTGGTAGGATCCGTAAACGTCCATCCGGTATTGGGGTTACGCACTTCTTTTCTTGGCAAGTTCCAAATCACCCGTTGATACGGCCGCCAGAGGTAATGCAACGGCACCACCAAAATATGCACCAGCCGGGAGAAGGGGATTAGACCGAAAATGATGAATGCCCCAATGATATGAAGCTTGACCAGCCAGGGGAGGGCGCTTACGGCATTGATATCCGGTTGGAAAATAAAAATAGAACGCAGGTAAGGCGTAATCACAGCGGCAAACCAGGAAGATCCCCAGCGCTCGGTTAGCGCTGTCAGCAACCCCAGTACAACCTGCACCAACAGTAACACCTCAATAATAACATCCATTCGGGAGGTAATATGTTTCAAACGGGGATTGGTTAACCTCCGGATAAACAGCGTCACTAAACCGAAGAATACCACCAAACCAAACATGAAAGCGGTGATTTCCAGAACAAACAATCGCAGGGGATGGCTGTTAAACGCCAGTACACTTCCGGGAATCAGAAAGGCAATCAGGTGCCCAAAAAAGAGGAAGAGTATCCCCCAGTGAAATGGTAAGGAGCCCCAGAAAAGCTGTCTTCCTTCCAGAAACTGGGAAGATAAAGACGAGTAGCTAAATTTTGTGGCGCGATACCGGTAAATGGTGCCAATCAGAAAAATAATGAGAGCAGTGTAGGGCAAACCGATTAACAAAAAATTATCTACGACAGCCATGATGATCCTTTCTGTTTATAAATGCCCAACTTTTTTCAAGTGTCTAAAGCTTGCAAGGTGGAAGTGCCTGAAATTCTCAACTTAAAAACCTGCAAACTTGGTAACTTGCAAACTTTCCAACTTCACAACTTCCCCAACTTGCAAACTTACAAACTAAGACTCAATATCCATCTCCCTATTTACGGATTTCAAAAAACCGGCGCTTCGGGAAAGCGGCTCCGTTTCCTGAAACTTAAAGTCCCTTTGCAACACCCGATACAATGCTTTCAGTGGATGTTGATAAAGCGTGCCGAAGCGTTCCGAACTCTCAATCAGTGTCTTATGATGTTTTTTGTAAACAGCGTTCTTTTTTGCCAGCTTTTCGGGATGAAACTCAGCGATAATCCGCTGTAAAGCCGGGGCGATGATTTTTTCTACCAGCTCTGCCCGCAAATCCGGCTTCTGCATTCTCGCCAGCAGGTGCAACATGTTCGGAAGATGGTCCGCCAACTCATTATGGCATTCAACCCCGGCTTCCCGGTGCTCCCGATTCAAATTTACCAGCACCGCACCGCGCTTGTAATCATCACCAAAAAGCACATAGCCCAAATCCAGGGTGGTGATTGCCTGCACATCAAAGGAACGGGTAAACAATTCCTCCAATTCCGTCACCGAGGCATGGGAAACAAATGCGGTAAAAGGCTTTAGTTCCTCGCCTGCTTCCGGATAATGTTCATTTAACATCGATTGAACCTGCTGAACCGATTGCACGATCTCTGCGTTCGGATAGACAAACAATCCGGCTAACTGGCTGTAATGTTCAAACTGACTTTTCATCATATTGCTTCTTTCACATTTTTTTTAATAGTGCAGGCGCATCTCAGGTCATCCCGCTAATTTTTTTGTCCAGGTAGAGTTTTAACGCCCGGGCATTGTTGAATTGCTCGTTGCGAGCAGCATACACCAGGGTAATGGTGCCTTCCCTTGCCTTTGCCGACAATTGCGCAATGAGCTCCGGCCGTTGTTCCAATTCCTGAAAATACCGTTCTTGAAATTCCTCCCACTTATCGGGATCATGCTGAAACCAGTTTCGTAATTCATTGCTGGGAGCAATTTCTTTCAACCACCAATCAATTCGCGCCTCAGCTTTCTTTACCCCCCGTGCCCAGAGACGATCCACCAAAACCCGAAAACCATCTTCCGGCACAGGCGGTTCATATACTCTCTTTAACCTGATCGTCACTGATGATACTCCAATCCAACTCATCCAACATCATCAATAATAAATCATCAATCATCCATCACCAGCCTCGCAGCGGTTTTTCCTTGAAACCAAACCCCAGTGAGCCTTTGGTATCACCGGTGAATTCCAGCATCTCAATCGCCTGCTCACGGTGTGCCGCCGGTATCACAAACCGGTCGTCGAATTTCGCCAGGGAAGTCAGGTAGTAGATAGCATCAGCGCTTTCCGGTGTCAGACCGGCATCTTGCAAAACCGCATTGGATTTGGTTTCATCCACATCGCCAACAGTTTTGTGGCGACGATAAATACGCACTGCCATTAATTTTTTCATCACTTCTTTGATTTTCCCCTCATCTCCAGCGCTGAAGAGACTTGCCATATATTTCAATGGGAAGCGCGCCTGGTCTATCGTGCCCCATAATTCTTCAGTACGGGTATCATACAGCCAATTGTCATTCCAGTATTTGCCTTTGGGGTTCATCTTCTTCGCCTGTTCATCATTGTTGGTTTCTCTGAGAGATGCCATCACCGGCAGCAGGGGTGGCACGTAGAAGAGCATTGGCAGGGTGCGGAACTCGGCGTGCAGGGGCAGTGCTAACCGCCATTCTTTCACAAACTTATATACCGGAGAATCCTGTGCAGCTTTGATGGTGGAATCCGCCACCCCGTTCTCCTTTGCCGCTTCAATCACCCTGGGATTGAAGGGGTCTAACAGGATATTCAGTTGACGATTCACCAGGTCTTTGGGATCCTCTACCTCGGTCGCAGCGGTATGGATTTCATCTGCGTCGTAAAGCATCACCCCCAGATAGCGAATTCTGCCCACGCAGGAATGCATACACGCCGGGGCGTAACCGGCTTCCAGACGGGGATAACAGAGGATGCACTTCTCAGACTTTCCGGTGCCCCAGTTGAAATAGGATTTTTTGTAAGGGCAGGCGGTTACACACATCCGCCAGGCGCGGCAGACTTTTTGATTAATCAACACAACACCGTCTTCGCCGCGTTTATAAATAGCGCCGGAGGGGCAGGATGCCACACAAGCCGGATTCAGACAGTGATTGCAGATTCGGGGCAGGTAGAAAAACGCCATGCGTTCCAATTGGAACATGGCTTCCTGTTCCGCCGGAGAGAGATTCGCCAGGTTGGGATCGTTGCGGGCGTAATCCGGTGTGCCGCTCAGATCGTCATCCCAGTTCGGACCCATCTTAATATCAATCGGCTTTCCGGTAATCAGCGAGACGGGGCGGGCAGTGGGCTGGTCATCCCCTTCCGGAGATTCAATCAAATCCAGGTATTTATAGGTGAACGGCTCGTAATAATCGTCAATCACCGGCAGATGGGGATTATGGAAAATATTCAGCAAGCCGCGCAGTTTCCCGGCGCCTTTCAGGGAAATATCGCCCGCCGGTTTCTTTTCCCAGCCGCCCTTATAAATCTCCTGGTCTTCCCATTTGGTAGGATACCCGGTGCCCGGTTTGGTCTCCACATTGTTCCACCACATGTATTCCGCCCCCTTCCGATCGGTCCAGATGTTTTTGCAGGCGATGGAACAGGTGTGGCAGCCAATGCACTTATCCAGATGAAAAACCATTGAAACTTGCGCTCTTACATCCATGATCTCTCCATTTATTATTGATTATTGTCTATTTGATGATTTCATCTTTTCTGACTCGTTTTTCTTGATGCCATAAATTTTGATGTTAGCTCCTCCGCTTCCTGCAACAATGCTTCAACCCGTTCACGTTTCATGAATGCTTTTTGGATCTCGTTCGAAACACCTGTTTCGAAACGCAATCGCATCTGAAACTCTGTTACATTTGACGGGAATTAACCAAATTCATTAGCGTTAAGTCTGGTAGAAACAGAGTTTCTCATCCCGATTCGCTCCCAATCAGGAGAATGGGAGCGAGGTTATAAATCATCAATCAGAACACCACTTTGGTCATCTTCTTCACAATCACGTGGGTATCCCGGTTGGGTGCGGTGGGACCCCAGTAGTTGAAGTGGTAGGTGAACTGACCGTAACCGCCGGCTAATAAATTGGGTTTCAGGTGCACACGCGTGAAGCTGTTGTGTCCGCCGGCACGCTTATTACCCCGCACCTGCGATTTGGGTATGCCCACGGTTCTCTCCGGCACATGATAGACGATACAGACGCCTTTGGGTATCCGGGAACTGACCACCGCTCGGGTGCAATAAACACCATGATCATTGTATACTTCTACCCAATCGTTGTCTCTAATCCCCAATTCCTCGGCATCTGTCTCATTTAGCCAGCAGGGTTCGCAACCGCGGGAAAGGGTCAGCATGCGCAGGTTTTCCATATAGGTGGAGTGAATATGCCATTTGCCGTGGGGCGTCAGGCAGTTCAGCACCTTCGCCTCGCCGGTTTTGAGGGTCTCCCGCAAATCGCCGTAAGCTTCCCACTTTGGCGAAGGCTTATAGGTGGGCAGGTGCTCACCGAAAGCAATATACATCTCGTGATCCAGATAGAAATGCTGCCTTCCGGTCAGGGTGCGCCAGGGAACCAATCGTTCCACATTGTAGGTAAACGGTGCATACGCCCTGCCGTTGTTCATCAACCCTGACCAGAGCGGGGAAGTATTATAGCGCCGCGGTTGCGCCTGCAACTCGGCATAGGTCATTCGCACTTCCTTGCTGCCCTCTGCCAGGTCAGTCAGCACCAAGCCGGTGCGCTTCTCAGCATCCTGGTAAGCGCGGTAATTAAGTACTCCGTTGGTCAGGGTAGATAAATTCAAAACCGCATTCGCCGCCCAGACATCCTCTTTCAGGGAGGGATACACTTTCCCGTTTACTTGTTCCACCGGGAAGTGCGCCGACGCAATCATCTCCTGATAAACATCTTCACACATATAATGATTTCCGTGAGCCCCCATCCCTTTAGTCTTGACAATATCTCCCAGAGTAATAAATTTTTGGTATATCTGGGTGTAATCCCGCTCCACCACCGCTAATTTGTGCATGGTTTTACCGGGAATCGCTTCACACTCGCCAAGATACCAATCCTTCATTTCCGGTTGAGAAATTTCATCTATGGAATCGTGTGCCAGAGGAGCGGCGACGATATCCTTTTGCGGTTCGGCAAAGTGGGTTTTCGCCAGTTCGCTGGTGACGCGGGCGATTTCCTTAAAAATATCCCAATCGGTTTTGGATTCCCACACCGGGGCAATCGCTGCGGAAAGCGGATGGATAAACGAATGTAAATCCGTGCTGTTTAAATCCGCCTTTTCATACCAGGAGGCGGCCGGCAGCACGATATCCGAGTACAGCGCCGAAGAATCCATTCGGAAATTCAAATCTACTACCAGATCCATTTTACCAACCGGGGCAATCTCGTGCCATTTCACTTCTTCGGTTTTCTGATCACCTCGATCCGCAGCAACCGCATTTGAATGGGTACCCAGGTAATGCTTCAGCAAATATTCATGCCCCTTCATACTGCCCATGATGGCGTTTCCGCGCCAGATATACCACACCCGGGGATGGTTTTCCGGCGCGTCGGGATCGCCGGCAGCATAACCGAGTTTCTTAGATTTCAGTTTCTCCAGCACATACTGTTTAATTTCTTCATCACTTTTGGCGCCGTTCTCCACCGCTTCCCGGCACAGTTCCAATGTGTTTTTATTAAACTGGGGATAAAACGGCATCCAGCCCATTCGCACCGCTTTAAAAATCAAATCTGCATTGTGTCGTTTGGTTAACTCATTTTCCGGGGTAATGTTGTAGTTGGAGAAATACCCGTCATAGCGGTACTGGCAAGTATTGATGTAATGCCACAGGGGCGCCTGCTGAAGCCGTACAGCGCCCTGCCAATCTTTAGCAAAGGCAATCGTTCCCCAGGAATCCATTGGCGCCAGCTTCTCCTGCCCCACGTAGTGGTTTAACCCGCCGCCGTTTCTGCCCACACAGCCGCACAACATCAGCGCCATGATGCCGGCGCGGTAAATCAAATTGTTGTGGTACCAGTGGTTAATCCCGGCACCGATGATGATCATACATTTACCTTCGGTAGCGTTGGCGGTATTCGCCCATTCGTGGGCAAAGCGGATGACGGTTTTGGCATCCACACCGGTGAAAATCTCCTGCCATGCCGGAGTGTAGGCGGCGTCTTTATCGGAATAATCCTTGGGATAATCCCCGGGCAGCCCCCGGTCAACCCCGTATTGCCCCATAATCAAATCGTAAACCGTCGCCACCGGGATTTTCTCACCATCCACGGTTTCCAGATAGCGCATCGGCACCCCGCGGATATGCTTCGTGCTCAGGGCAAAATCGGTGAATTCTACCTGCACCACCTCATCGTTCTTCTCCAGAAACGTCAGCTCCGGTTCGTAGGGTTTGTCATCCAGCCCGTCTTCCCACTTCATGTTCCAGTTGCCCTGCTGCTTATCCCAACGGAATCCGGAGCTTCCCTTGGGCATCACCGGTTTGCCGGATTTGGCATCAAAATTCAGGAATTTCCACTCGCCGTTTTCCACATCTTTATATTTGGCAATTCGATTCGCCCGCACCAGACGACCCGGTTTATAACTATCCCCTTCCTTTTTCAATTCCACCAGGTAAGGACTGTCGGTATAGCGTTTGGTGTAATCCAAAAAGTAAGGCGTCTGTTTTTGGTGATGGAATTCTTTCAGGATCACATGGGTGACCGCCATCCAGAAAGCGCCGTCGCTTCCGGCGTGTAAAGGAATCCACTGATCGGAATACTTGGCAACCTGGTTGAAATCCGGGGCAAACACCACCGCCTTGGTGCCGTTGTGTCGCGCTTCGGCGAAAAAATGCGTATCCGGGGTGCGGGTCATGTTCAGGTTGGCGCCCATCACCGCGATGAATTTGGAATTATACCAGTCAGCACTTTCACAGACATCGGTTTGTTCGCCCCAGATTTCCGGGGAAGCATTGGGAAGGTCGCAATACCAGTCGTAGAAGCTCAGGTTCACCCCGCCAAACAATTGCAGAAAGCGGCTGCCGGCAGCATAGCTCAGCATGGACATCGCCGGAATGGGGGAAAATCCAATCACCCGGTCGGGACCCCACTTTTTGGCAGTGTAGATATTGGCGGCTGCCATAATTTCCAGCACCTCATCCCAGGTGGTGCGGCGGAATCCCCCTTTCCCGCGCGCCTGTTGATAGCGGCGGCGCTTTTCCCGGTTGTTCTGTAAATTCTCCCATGCCTGCAGGGGGTCGCCGGTCTTTTGCTTTTCCTCACGATAGGCGTCTATCAATGCGCCACGAATTAACGGATATTTGATGCGCAGGGGACTGTACAAATACCAGGAAAACGATATCCCGCGCTGACATCCCCGCGGCTCATAAGGCGGTAGGGTGCTTTCCAGAAGAGGATAATCTAACTGCTGGGTTTCCCACACCACAATACCTTCTTTCACATGAATTTGCCAGGAACAACCGCCAGTACAATTGACTCCGTGAGTACTGCGATAAATGCGATCGTGCTGAAAACGGTTGCGGTAAAATTCTTCCCATTGACGGGTTTGGGGTGATAAAACATCTTCAATCCAACTCATGGTTCTATCCGTTTTTTTAAGTGTGAAAGTTGAAAATCAATTTTCAGGCAAAGGTGAAGGCTGAGGCTGGGGTAAAAAAAACTGAGCCTTTGTGTCACTTTTACCTTTTCCTTCGCCTTAGCCTTTTTTCCCCTGCCTAATCCGATTTAATCTGTCGCTCATAAATTTTCTGATTGACGCTGCTGCGTTTGGTACGAATCCATACGCCGCCAAAAAGAAACAGAAGCACAATCGCTCCGCTAAATCCGGATACAGCTAACCGGACACCCAAATTTTTGCCTTGCTGTTTTTGCTTTACGCTGTCGATATGTTGCAAAAAAGCAGTGAGGTTAAAAATTTCCTCTTCGGTCAGCGGTTTACCGGTGAATGCCTGTCTCATGGCGGGAAAAGGAGGATTGGCAAGAATTGCTTTGATGCCGGCCTCGCCAAGACGGGTATAAGCTTCGGTCAGGTCAAATGCCAGAGACCCGCCCGCCAACACATTATCATTCTGCACATGATGGCAGGAATTACAGGAAGGTCCGCGATTGGCAAGGCGAATTTTGCCTACGAACAGCTTACCACCGGTGGCAATATTTTCTTGCGTCGCTTCCCGGATGGGGCGCCCTTGTGCAGAACTCACTCCGCCACTTTGTGCAGCCCCCGGTCCACCAGGACTGTTGGAAGCAATATAAGCGATGATGGAACGAATTTGATCCGGAGTGAAATGATTATCCGGCATCACGATCTTATACTTTTCAAATAATGCCGTTGCCACCGGATCACCGCTTTTAATGACCGTTTGAGAAGATTGCACAAACTTGATAATCCATTCCTCGGAATGCCGTAAATGAACATTTGCCAGATCCGGACCGACCAACCTCCCCTTTCCAATAGTATGACAGGCAACACAAACCTGGTGAAACAACTTATCTCCCTCATCCTGGGCAAACAGTTGGTATTGGAGAAATACTCCCATAAACAAAACAAGAATTCCGTATCTTTTCTTCATGACTTTTGATTGGTTTTGGTGAACAATCAGAAATTTATACCGGTGAAAACTAAAGGCTTTCTATTTAAGACTATTTTATCTTAATTATATAAAAAAAATAACCGGTTCGTCACCAAACTGGCAGGTTCTGTCAGATTAATGAAAAACCGGTATATGCGTCATGCTTAAATTTTCGCATCGTGCATCTCGTCCGCCATCTGCACGCTTGCTGCTTTATACAAGCCAGCATCATACCGCTCCTTTCGGATCGAGTTTTTTCTCTTCAGTCTTCAATCAATTTATGATTTAAGACTATTTTGTCTGAATAATATCAATTGAAATGAAATTTGTCAAGAGATAATTATTTTTAATTTTTGTGAGGGGGGATTTTACATGTTTTAAGAAGACACAATACCGCTTTCCGAGTTGGCAGCACCCTCTCGTTCGAGCGGTAGTGGGTGAATCGCTCACTGTCATGGAAAAGTTTCATCCCATTCGAAAGCATCCATTCTCGCCTGTACCGACCGGCAGGGTTGCCGGTCGGATGGCGTGCTCTCTCACTTTAACAACATCATCTTCCGTACCGCTACAAAACTCCCCGCTTTTAAGCGATATACATACACCCCGCTGGCAAGTGGACGTCCGGCATCATCCCTGCCGTCCCATTTAACGGTGTAACTGCCAGCGGCTTTGCGTTCATTCACCAGCGTTTTCACTTTCCGCCCTAGTAAGTCATATACTTTAAGAGTTACCCAATTGTCAATTGACAATTGATAATTGACAATTGTTAATGGATTAAACGGATTGGGATAGTTTTGAAGTAGTTCCGTCGTCCGAGGAACCACCTCGGCTACCGGGTCATTAATTCCCACCACCGGTGCGGTTTTAATTGCCAGTCCGGCTACACCTACCACACCCACGGAACCGATCACAGTGCCTGCTCCGGTAGTGGTATCAATGGAAATCAACTCGCTGACATCGTTTTCCCCGCCGGCAAGCCCGTAAAGATTGCCCTGGTCATCAAACACAATATCCGGGGTACGGGAAAAACCGGGATTTCCGACCAGGGTGCTTTGCCCATTTGTTTTATCGATTTTATACAACTTATTTACCAGGGAAATCCCCCACAACTCACCATTCAAAGGATTGATCGATAAGCCGCTTAACAGGGGAATAGTGGTTTGACCGATGGAGGTTAACTCCCCGGTTGCCATATCCACCGTAAATAATTCGCCGTTGGTAAAACGGGCGGTATAGGGGGTACCATCCCGGTCGAAGGTCAGGGCGCGGAGGTTAAACTGGGGCATCTCCGCCGTCACGTAGGCATCGCCCTGCTGGGAATTCACCCGCAGCAACGACGTGCTGCCCACGCTATTATTGGCAGTTGCGTAAATCACCCCGCTCACCGGATTCACCGCCATGCCATGAATATTTTCAAATCCGGTTTGGCCAATCAAGGTTCCCTGCCCGTTCTGGATATCGATATTCAGAAGTCGGTTATCCGATTGTCCATTGGTTAATCCGTAAAGCACCCCGTTCTGTGCCGGGATGATTTGAAATCCAAACCCATCCAGCACCACGGAAAAGGTGGGATTAATGGTATCGTTGCTGATGATGCGCAGGGTATCGATGTGACTACCGGGCTGGGTTGGGGAAAAGATCACCGAGATGGTATCGCTTTCCTGAAATGCGTTCAGGGTGAGGGGGAAATTGCCGGGCGTTTCAACACTATAATCATTCCCGGGGACCTGGATATCGGAAATCACCAGGGGCTGCAAGCCCATGTTGAAGATAATCAATTGGGAGGTATCACTGTTGACGGAGGATTCTGCTAAGAATTCCAGGCGGCGGGAATCCACTGCCACCGCAGGACCAAACCGGGGATAATAAACACCCACTGCATCCCAGGCGTCAAAAACCGATTGCACCTCGGGGGAATTGGCACCGAATAGATCCATGGCGGCATTCACGGCTCCCAGGCGGGCATCAAAATAGGGAGAAGGCGGTGTAAGATACACCGTCAGATTGCGGTAAGCAACTGCGGCAGCGTTGTCAATACCAATGCCGGTCACATTATAGGAATCCCCGTTATCATTGACCCCGCTTCCGCCCTCGGAGAGCAGGTAAAACCAGAAATTTTGCACCCCGCTGTTGGTGTGCACCCCGCCGTTATCTCCCCCGCTTAAAGATGCCCAGAAATTCCCGAAGTAAGTATCCGGATCCCCGAAGGCATTGGGGTTTTCCATGGAGCGGATGCCGTTGCCGTTGGGGGTAATATCCTCCCCGATTGCCCAGTCAAAATTGGCTCCTTCTTCGAAATATTCCACCATGGTGCCAAAAATATCGCTAAAGGATTCATTTAAAGCACCCGATTCCGCCTGGTAAATTAACCCGGCAGAAAACTGGGTGACGCCATGGGTTAATTCGTGCCCGCATACATCCAGGGAGACCAGGGGAGTAAATGCCAATCCGTCGCCATCGCCGTAGGTCATCCGGGTGCCATCCCAGAACGCATTGTTAAACGCCGAGCCGTAATGCACATAGGAAAGCATCACACTGCCGGAGTCATCATAGCTGTTGCGACCGAAAGTATTCCAGTAAAAGTCATACGTGGCTTCCGCTCCCCAATGGGCGCTAACGCCTGCCCGGGCATTGGGGTCGGTAAAGCTGGTATCACTGTCCACAAAATCAACTGCCGTGCTGTAGTTGGTGCTGTTTTGCATGTCAAATGTTTGCATCCCGCCGCCCCGATCCGCTTCGTGCAGGCGGAATCCACCGGCAAAACTGTCGATGATGATATCCACCGTGCCGTTGTAGAGAGATTGCCCGCTACCGGGAACATCACCGGTTTCAATGCGGTCAATGGTGTGGATTACCTCGCCAGTGTTGGCATCCACGTAAACAAAATAACGAGCGAACGGCTGAGCAGCATAGATATCAAACCGATATGCCAGACGAACATTTTCCGCCTTCATCTCCTTTCCGGCTGCGGTTAACATCAACTTACCGGAAGGATAAAACGTGGCGGCAGGATCTTGCTGCTCTTTTTTGAGAAACGCTTCCCGTTCCGGATTTTCCCACATGTATTCCTGCGCACCGATAAACGCCAGAGCATGTTGTAATGCAACCGTTTCCGGCAGCAGCGGCGTTACCCCGGTATTCAAACCATGCACCAAATGACCGTTGGCATATACGATGTTCCCCTGCTGTTCGTGGAGAATAAACTGGGCAGCATCCACTTCCACCCCTTTGTAGAATTGGCGGTAACGGTAATGCCATTGCCCCAGATTATCCTGTGTGGTACGCAGCAAAACAAAATCATTGTCATCCGAGAGGGAAAATGCCTGCCGGTATGCTGCCCAGAAGCGGTTCACCGGGATGCCGCTGCCGGGTATAAAGCGAATCTCCACGGGCGAGTGACTCGATTCATCCATCCGAACCCAGGCATGGTCAAATGCCGCTTGTTCTCTGGCATACCCGGGTTGAGAAAACAACCCAATCAGTATACCGACCCCAATGACAAAAAAATAATGATGCAAATATCTGGTTATTGGTAACATTTGTGTGACCATCATCCGGAATCTCCCTATTAATGTAAATGATTTGTTGTTGATAACTCGAAGAGAAAAATTTAGCACATTTAGCGGGGAAAATGAGGAAGCATGTCAGATGGAATTGTTTAGCGGAGTCGAATCACCCTCATCAACCGATTCCTCAATGCGTTGTGTTTCGAAAAAACAGCCGTAAAAATTAATCCCCTGGTCTCCAGATAATATGTAGTCAATATTACAAACTCTCGACAATCCGTAATTACTCAGGTAATAGTTATTTAGGACGTAGATAAGCAAGGGTTCCTTTAGAAATCTGTTTTTGTTATCAAAACTTTTTCTTTACCGCAATGATCCTATCGGATACGCGAAGGCAGCCGCAACGTGAAAGAGATAACCATCTGTTCGTTGCGAACGTTGCCTTCGTTGCGGTAAAACAACCTGAGTAGTTACGACTATCCCGTTTGAATATATAATGAGATTCGTAATTTTGCAAAAAAAGCCCTCATGTGTTTCAAACTCATCCGGAATCCGGAGGAGTATAATTGGGCGTCTCACTGCCTCATAGTTTATCGCCTTTCATCAGGTTTTCAATCCGGCGAATGGTCAACGGTGCAGAGCCTTCATAATGATTGTTAACATTCAGAAACACCGTTACCCCCCGGCTTTGGAGGTCCTTGATCATATCTGCTACAGATCGCAGTTCATCACTCCGATCCTCCCAGATTCGATTCCACTGCTCACCACTTTTCTCCTCTATCTCCTTTCGGTCGCCACCGTGCAGCCGGATTACGGTACTCCCGAAAATTTGATCCCGAAATTTCTCATATACTTCAATAATGGAAGGCATATAGTAGCCCTGTAAAAAAACATGGCTGAGCTTGTTGCGATTTAGAAAATCAAAATAAGCGCGGTTCAGGTATTGAGGATTCCGGGGTTCGATGGCATACGGGAAGTCTCGCGTGACCTGTTTGAAAAAACCGGTCAACGCCTGATGAAATTCATATTGATCACGCATTTTCTGTTTGTTTAAATATTCAAATTGAAACATCAGCATCCCAACCCGAGCCTGCATCGGGGAGATGGTTTGTAGAAATTCCGCAAAGAGTTTTGGCGACAGAAAGTACGGATTACGTTTCAGGGGGGCGTTTTTGGATTTCCGGTAGAAATGGGTTAAAGTGATGCTGTTGGGTACTTTAATGGTGAATTTAAATTCAAGCGGCACAGATTGAAGATATTCCTCCACCACTTCCCGTCGGGGCAGGCTCACCTTATCCATCCCGAATAATGACCAAAACCATTGGTCGATTTCCACCGAATTATAATAACGGGCATATTCTTCCAGATAATTGATCTCTTTTTTTTCCGAATAGATTAAGCCCCGCCAACTATTGTATTTCCAACTGCATGTGCCGGTATAAAGATGTGCCATCCTGTTCTCATTTTTTTATCACACAAGGAACGCTTTGAATATAACCGCAAAAGCAGGAGAATTGCAAACAGAAGTATTTCCGTGAGACAATGCGAACCACAATTGCTTGCATACCATCCCGGGTAATGCTTGCATCACATCCTACTTGCTCCATATCCACCTTCCTGCATCTTCCAATTTTCGATTGATGTGACCTGTTTTTCTTTGTATACTAAGCTTCCAAATGATGAATCCATATAAAAATAAATGGGAGAATTGCAATGAACCAGCGCGTGACCAAACTATTGCATCAGTATGCATCCATTACCGACCAGGACATCAAATCATTGAAAAAATGGTGGAATTCCCTGAATTGGCAGGAACGCAGCAAAGCCCGCAAACAAATTGAAGAAGATTTGGGGCTTAACGAACCGGAAGATGTAGAGGCTGAGGAAGAATAAATTTCCCCATTATAACCGGGGGATGGCCACTTTTAAACAATGTTCTCCTCCCGGAGAGGTTGCTATCTCAATGCGGTCATTTTCCGGGAATTTGACCGGTTCCCTGGATTTCAGATAGCCATTGTTTCATTCCTTACCAAATCACCTGTAATTATATGAGAAACATTTCTCAGCTTCGCCAAATTTTAAACCGTATTGATCGCCGGGGATACAAAGCCTATAAAGAGATTCGGGGGGAATATGCGGGGAAGGGATTTGTCCTATATATCGACCATGTCCAGGGAGATCCTTTTGCCGCTCCTTCCAGAGTCCGAATTCGAATTCCACAGGCTACCGCCAATTTTCCGGAGGGATTATTCAATCCTTCCACTCGCCGGATGGCATTTTGTGATTTTTTGGCAAGAGAAGTACGACGCACAATTCTGAATGTGGCACCCGGTGTTCATGGAACCGGCAAGAGCGGTTTAATTGCTATCGATGCCGGTGGGCAGGAGGTATTGCCACGCACTGCCATCGTGATTACTGCCAATTGGGTGGAAGCACGGCTTCAGGTAGGGTTGCCGGCTGCCGGTCGCACCATTTTGGGCAGGCAGGCGGAAAGACTTCTCTGTGAACATCTGCCCCGAATTGCCGAACAGGCGCTTCACTGGCAACATCTGAATAGCCAGCAAGCCCAACGTTTTGTGGAGTGTGTGGAAAATCAGGAGCACATCCGCAGCCAATTGGAATCGATGGGCTTGATCGCCTTTGTTGCCGATGGGGCTATTCTGCCCCGGAAAAGCGGTGTTAGCGACGAGCCAATGCCTGCAACGAAAGCCATTGCCTTTCAAGCCCCCTCACCTTTGAAGGTCACCATGACGGTACCCAACCCCCTGCCTGATGGCAGCAACCGAATTTCCGGCATGGGAATCCGGGAGGGGATCACCCTGATTGTCGGGGGAGGCTATCATGGTAAATCCACCCTGCTAAAAGCGCTGGAGCGGGGTGTGTATCCTCATATTCCCGGCGATGGCAGAGAATATGTAGTTACCCACCCGGCGGCAGTGAAAATTCGCGCCGAAGACGGGCGTTATATTGAGAAAGTCGACATCTCTCCGTTTATTAATCACCTTCCCTTTGGTGGGCAAACCGGAGAATTCAGCAGTGATGACGCCAGCGGCAGCACCAGTCAGGCGGCAAACATTATGGAAGCGTTGGAAGTGGACGCCAAAGTACTGTTGGTGGATGAAGATACCTCCGCCACCAATTTTATGGTACGCGATGCCCGGATGCAAAAATTAGTTGCCAAAACCCAGGAACCGATTACCCCGTTTGTGGATCGCATTCGGGAGTTATTTGAAAATTTCGGCGTATCCACTGTGCTGGTGATGGGCGGTAGTGGCGATTACCTGGATGTTGCGGATACGGTTATCCAGATGAATGATTATGTCCCGCAGGATGTCTCACAAGCGGCAACAGAAGTCTGTAAAGCCCTGCCCACCCATCGCACGGTCGAGGCGGCTGAGCCGTTCACCCGGATCACCCCGCGTACTCCCCTGCCCCACAGTTTTGATCCTTCCCGGGGGAAAAAGGAGGTCAAAATCGATGCCAAAAACCGGGAACTGATTTTATTCGGCAAGGAAGCGATCGATTTGCGGTATGCGGAGCAATTGGTGGATATCAGCCAGACCCGTGCCATTGGCTATGCCATTTATGTAGCGGTTCAACGGTTTATGGATAGCGTCGCCCCCCTGAATGAAGTGCTGGATGCCCTGGAACACTTTTTTGATCATGAAGGTCTGGATGCACTGAACCCATTCCACCGGAAGGAGGAACATCCGGGCAACTTTGCCCGCCCCCGGCGATTTGAAATTGCCGCTGCCATCAACCGCCTGCGCAGTATGCAGATGAAGCAGTGATACACTTTTGTGGTGAATGGTGAGTGGTGGAGTGGTATTTTCCCAGACAGCTCCCCCGCCGGGGGGTTCACCCCTCGGCGGGAGGAGAGAACGCCCACACCTCGCCAATCGCCAATCGGAAATCACTGTTCGCGCGATGTTAATTTTGCTTG
>CAYYGL010000088.1:0-19682 GCA_964471235.1 uncultured Calditrichaceae bacterium | reverse complement strand
CTTCACCACTGCCAGGGTAATGCGGCTAACGCAGACCAGCTTCTTCTGTGAATCATATATTTTAATTTCCCATATCTGGGTATTATTCCCCCGGTGAACCGGGCGGGCAATTCCTTCCACATACCCTGTCCGCACCGGGCGGATATGGTTGGCATTGATCGCCATCCCGAAAACTTGTTGTTTCTGAGGATCTACACACAGGTAAGCGCCCACGCTTCCCAGGGTTTCCGCTAATGTCACCGATGCGCCGCCGTGAAGATAGCCGCCCGGTTGACGGGTACGCTCATCCACCGGCATCCGCCCCCGCAGGTAATCCGCACCGATTTCTATCAATTCAATCCCCAGGTGTTCGGTCATGGACCCTTTTGCCCGGGCGCGTAATTCTTCTACCGTATAATCACGAAACCAGATGCTCATCTCTTCCTCTGTCATGTTTCCGATTGTCCATCGCCGAAAAATAGTAATTTCAAGGGCAGAATATAAGCAGAGAGGAAGTGCTTTGCCAACCTCCTTTTACGGGTGCAAGGGAGCGGTCAGGGTAAGCATCTGAGTAATAAGGGTAGATTCTTGCAATGTTAACTTGTTTTCCGGGGCGATTAAAAAGTTTGCCGCATCGAATTCTGCCATGGTGCGAAATTGCCCGGAGCGCAAAACCCCCGGCTGCCCGGTACCGGTGGTAACCTGTATGTTGTAGCGCAGGGTAAACCGGTTCAACTTTAAAGATAAACCCAGCGAGGGTCGCCATTCCGTCCAGCTTTCCCGCTGGGAGCGTTTAAAATTTTGGATAAAATTTTGCTGGTCCAGCCAGTACCGAATCCAATGCACATTCACCCCCAATTGAAACCCGACGATTTTTCCCCGGGCACCCACTCCGAGACGGAACCGCCAGTTGTCAAATTTAAACCGGTTATCCACCGTTTTCTCCCCTGTCGGGATAACCTCATTTTCCGGTAAGGCAATCGGTTCTGCGGCATTTGCCCAGGTATGCGACCAGATTGGCTCATAAACCGCCTCCAACCCAATAAAAGAATTCCCCACCTCGTTTATTGCCCCGGCACCGAGATTCATCGCCCAACTGGTGCCCGGATCGCGCGGGATGTTCATCAAATCATAATTGGGAAATTTCGGGTGCGATTTGCGGTTCACGGTAAGAATTCCTCCCATTTTCCATCCCGATTGAGAAATCGGTTGACGATAGCCGAGGTGGATTCCCCAGGTGTGGGTCTTATCCACATTGCGTTCAACGATTGCTGCATAAGATGAATTGGCGGGATCCGTATTCCAGACTCGCCAATCCGGGTATGAAACATCGTGAGTCATATTGATGCGATGGTGTACCAGGATGGCTTGAAAAAAGCGCTCGCCAGGGAACTCTCCGTAAATACCTACCCGGTAATCCAGAATATGTCCGGATTGCTGGATGTCGGTACTATTGGGATAGAGCAGCTCAACGCCATCCATTGCGGTAAGACCTGCCCAGGAAATTCCCATTCCGACGGCCACATCCGATGCCCCGATAAATTTCCCCAGTACCCCGGCAACGTATAAATTGTTCCGGTTCTGGTTTTTGAGCGGCGGTGCGGCGATTTTATTAAACTCCCGTATGGGAAAAACCGGAGCCATGTTAGCCATGACCATTTGTTGCAGTGCCAGGGAGAACCCCCCGAACCAATTCTCATTGTTATACAGGGCACCGGCTGGGAGGGTGTGGGCAGCACCTAAATCATTGGTGATGCGGTAAGTCGCCGGAGCAGCAAACAAAAAACTCCCGTTGGTCCATCCTCCCCGGGCAGGATTGACAAACGGATCCAGCAATGAATCGGTGGTGGCGATGGATAATCCTCCGGCACCCATGTTCTGGGACGGGAAAATCATAAATTGATCCCCAGCTGCCACCGGAACGGTTTTTATGGAGATTAGCTGCCCCGTTACAATCCCCGGAAACAGAAACAAGCCTGTCAGCATCACCATTGATAGCCGAATTTGGTGAAAATACCCTCTCATGATCGCCTCTCCTCTTTTGGTTTTTCTCCCCTTTATGCAAATTGTTTACCACAATTTGATGAGGGATCAGTAGAGCGTATTCTGCCCTCGGATAGTGGAGATTATTCTATAATTTTTATGGAGTTATCTGTAAATTATCCCCGGGGAGAAAGGTCGGGGAACAAAAGCGAACAATTCGGAAATTTGAGAGGTTTTCGATTGTTTGAAAGTGTGCAGCGAATGAAGGGAAACCCCGGGAGTGCGTGCCCAATGTATTGCTCCCGTAATTTAATTAATCTTATTACTTGGAGTTCAGGGCAAAATTTTTAAATTAGGAACGGTCCGGTGAAACCGAACCCAACAGAAAGACAAACCAAAACCCGAGGGTGAGCATGTTGTCAGCTTCCACATACAAAATAGTGCACATGTTAGGAATTATGATGTTGTTTCTATCGATTGGAATGTTGTCGGTAGCGGCAGGCGGCAGTTCGAACAACGGCTGGCGAAAACGGGCAACCATACTCCATGGCATTGCCCTGTTATTGCTGCTGTTAGGTGGATTTGGGATGATCGCCAAATTACCAACCGTGAGTTTCCAGAATGGCTGGGTGTGGGGAAAAGTGCTTATCTGGATTGTTTTTGGGGGATTGCCAATGGTCATCAAACGAAATCCCGCTTTCATCAGAGTTGCGTGGTATGTGGTGCTGGTACTGGGATTTCTGGCAGCGTTACTGGCGCTTACCAAACCATTCTGAGAGTGGCGGAAGCATAAGTAGCGTGAAATGATTGCGGATTTCGGAATGTGCCCTTAGTGCCATCTTCCTATTTTACTTGTTTCTCGGCTGTCTTTAACTCGCCTGTTTCTGACGCTGCATGTGCCCTTCTGGAGATAGCCACATCAACCGATGTAAATTACTGCTAAAATCCGGTAAGAGTGCATTCCGAATTAAAGACAGGGATGTCGTGACTTTTGTTGGGATGCCTGCTGCCACTCATCTCCCCATCTCCCTCTTATTCTGTTCTTCCTTGTCCCTTTGCGACCCTCAAAAAAATTGATGTCTCTTTTCTCCTTCAGTCCCCTTCAATTTTTATCTCTTTGAACTTGACCACCCCCTGGTGAATCAGGTAGCCGAAACAAGTGAATTTGGAAACCGGAAGCGGGCTGGGCATACGAAACGGTACACCATTGACGTCTATTTGCAGCACATTTTCCTTACGATAAACAATCCATTTGAAAACGTATTTGTGTTCCATATTGAGAATCTCAACCCGCTTTACAGCAATGGGAATCAGGGTGAGGGAACTATCCGGCTGCCGTACTACCCGAGCAATGATGATTTGCCGTTTCCCTAATGAATAACCGGCGGCAATCATTTCCCCTTTATTCATGGAATCCGTTGCCATCACAAAATAAGCATCACATCCTTTTGGTGAGGTCAGAAACCACATATCGCCTACCATCCAGAAGCGATTGGGATAAGGAGGGTTGCCGAAGTATGAAAGCGCCGCCCCATTTCCCCGGGAGGCGTATAGGATGCGAAAGTTCGGCGAGGAAACCACCATGCTATCCAATCCAACCGTTTGCCAGCGTTGGGCGGACAGGAAGGATAGGGACAGGATGAGTAATAGGCAAAAGCGAGTCATTGGCATATTCGGATGTATGGGAACTGATATAAGGTAAAGGGGAGAGAGGGATAGGGGTTGGGGGAATGATGAGCGATAAGAAACTATTCTACCACTCACCACTCACCCCGCTGCTACCCACCCATGTTTTTCACTCTCCGCCCGGATTTTCCGGCTCGGGAGAAGCCCGGGGCACATCCACCACCTGAATGGAAACGGTGTGATTGGCAGAGAGCCCTTCTTTGTCAGTAACCACAAACTGAATCGTGTAATTTCCTGCCTGCTCAAATGTGGGCGTCCAGACCACAGCGCCGCTGTTTTTATCAAATTTGGCGCCGGCAGGCAAATTGTTTGCTTTTATTTTCAGCTTGCCCTGGTCTTCTTTGTCCGGGTCGGTGGCTGTAACATGGAATGTCAACGTTTTACCTTCCGCCACGGTTTGTTCACCGGGCACCTTTAATGTGGGAGGACGATTCACATTCGCTACTTTCAGGATGATGGTTTGGGAGGCATGTCCCAGCCCGTCACTTACTTTGTAAATCACCCGGTGTTCACCGGCTTGATCAAAATCCGGTTTCCAGGTAATTTTACGGGAAGCCGCCCCGAAAAAAAGTCCCCGGGGAGCATTCTCCACCTGGTATGTCAACTTTCCGGCATCTTCCGCATCGGGGTCCTGCCCTGCCGGTAGTACATATTGAGATTCCTTACCTTCCGTAAAGGTAAAGGGTCCGGCAGACGGTAAGGAGGGGGGGCGATTGACATGCACAATGTGGATAACCGCTTCCGAGGTGGCAAAATCGCCAAAGCTGTCCTGCACTTTGAATACCACCGGGTAACTGCCGCTTTGCTCGTAGGTGGGCGTCCAGGAGAATTCTCCGCTGGTAGGATTGAGTTTAGCTCCCTCGGGAAGATTCTCGGCGCTGAATTGCAGTTTTCCCTTATCCTCTTTGTCCGGGTCCCGGGCTTGTAAGGCGAAGGTGAGCAATTCGTTTTCTTTGCCTTCCGGGGGAGCAAAGGGGAGCAAGCGCGGGGGACGATTGACATTGGTGACCGTCAGGGTAAATGACTGACTGGCGCTCAAACCTGCCGGGTCGTTGACCGTGGCGGTGAGTTTATAAATACCGGATTGTTCGAATGTTGGCTGCCAGGAGACAGCGCCTGTGGCCGGATCTAACGTTGCCCCACCGGGGAGGTTGGCGATGGCATAAACCAGCTTTCCGGCATCTTCCCGATCGGGATCGCTGCCGCTTAACTGAATGTGAATTGCTTCGTTCTCTTTGGCTGTCATATCAGCGACCGGCGCCAGCACCGGTGGACGGTTGACATGGTTCACCGTAATTGTCACGGGTTGCCGGGCGATTAATCCTGCCGGATCGGTTACCGTAAATACCAGCGAATATTCACCGGATTGCTCGTAAGTGGGGGTCCAGTTAAACGTTCGGGTTGCGGCATTAAACGCAGCTCCTTCGGGCAGGTTCTGAACCGCAAAGGTTAATAATCCGCTATCTTCTTTATCGGGATCGCTGCCTTCAACCATAAAAGTAAGCGGTTGATTTTCATCGACCGAGTAGGTGGATAGAAGACTTATCACTGGCGGTCGATTCACATGGTTTACAGTGATGGTTGTCCTTGTGCTATCCTGGTACTGCCCATCCGAAACGATAAACGTTACCGCATACTCACCGGATTGCTCATACGTGGGCGTCCATTGAAATTCCCCGGTAACGCTATTCAGTGTGGCGCCTTCCGGCATCGAAATTCCCGAAAAAGTTAATTTCCCGCTGTCTTCCTTATCCGGATCGCTGGCAGAGAGTTGAAATTGCAGAACTTCATTTTCATTTATCGTATGAGCTTCCACAGCAGTCATTGTTGGCGGCCGGTTGACATGATGCACTGTGATGACAATTGCCTTGCTGTCGGATAATCCGCTGGGGTCGGTTACCGTAAAAGAGACGCCGGAATAGACGCCGGACTGCTCAAACGTGGGCTGCCAGGAGAAGGTTAACGTTGTCGGATCAAAGGTTGCTCCCTCGGGCAGATTCGCCGCACTGTAACTAAGCTTCCCGGCATCTTCCACATCCGGGTCGCTGCCGCTAATCGTAAATGTCAACACCTGGTTTTCATCAATCGACTGATTGGGGATGGCAGCCAATACTGGTGGTCGATTCACATGATTCACCGTGATGGAAAAAGAGGTTGTGTCGCTCAACTGGCCGGCTCGCATAATCGCTACAATGTTCGGGTACTCACCGGATTGATCATAGGTGGGCGTCCAGGTAAATGTGTGAGTTGCCGGGTCAAACGTCGCACCTTCCGGTAGATTTTCCATTCGGAAGGAAATTTTGTCCTGGTCTTCCCGGTCTAATTCAGTACCGGTTAATTCGATAGTCAGGGTTTGGGCTTCATCCACCACCTGGTGGGCAACAGAGTCAATGGTTGGTTTTCGATCCACATGATTGACGGTGATGGTGACCGGCTCCCGATCGATACCGCCGTTACCGTCATCCATCAAAAAATCCACCACATAGACACCGGATTGATCATAGGTAGGCGTCCATTGAAAGGTGCGGGTTGAGGGGTCAAAGGTAGCGCCGTCCGGCAATTTCTCTGCCCGGTAGCTTAAACGGTTCTGGTCTTCTTTGTCCGGATCGCTGCCTTCCGGCACGGCAATGGTCAGCGGCGTGTTTTCATCGATAACCCGGTTTTCCAGGGCGGGCAAATCCGGCAGGCGGTTTACATTCTCCACAAACAGCGAGATCGTATCACTGGCGCTCAGTTTGGAGGCAGTCTGTTCAATCACCCGAAAAATGATATCAGGATAAGTGCCGGCTTGTTCATACGTGGGGGTCCAGGTGAATAGCCCGGTCTGGGGTTCGAACTCAGCGCCCTCGGGCAGATTGCGGGCTTCGAAAACAATCGGATCCCCATCCGGCTCCGTTGCCTGCAACTGCAACGTGAACAGAGCATTCTCTTTTAGATGCTGGTCAGAAACCGGGTGTAATTGGGGGGCGTTGTTATGGCGTAAAATGAATGCGGCTGTATTCGCGGCTAAGAAAACATGGATATCCTGTTTGAACACCCCGTAAGCTTTATCATCCGTCGGATAAATACTTTCTAAGAATGGATTTTGGGGATCGATTACATTCACAATTTGTAATCCCACGTCCCGATTGGCTAAATAAACATAGTTCCCGACCTTCACTAAATCGCCGACAAAACCTACGGTCTTAATCCGACTGACTTCCACGGGAAATTGGGGATTTTCCACATTCATTATCAACAATCCCCCGGGACCATCGGCAATATATGCCAGAGTACCCTCTACCTGGACTTTCATTGCATTAAACCCGGTGCGGTATTGCACCAATTTACGAGGCGTGTCTAATTGGGAAAAATCGTAGATAATAAGCCCTCCTTTTTTGGCAGCCAGGTAGAGCAAATTGTCTTTTTTATAAACATACTGAATCCACGCCCCGGGGGTCACGGAACTCACTTCGACCGGGGTTTTTATGTCTGAGATATTGTATACAAGCACCCCCTGGTTACCAGCCGCAACAAATAGATTGGGAGGGTCAACCGCTACCGCCAGGGCATTGGCAGGCGTTTGAATGCGGGAAATGTTATGAATTTCCGGCAAATTGGCGATGTCATATACCTGAACACCTTCCCGGGCATTGGCTAAAAAAGCGTAATTGTCCGAGAGGGTTGTGTTATAGGCTTCATCGTCAGTGCGCACAAAAGCAACCTGTCGGGGATTCTTCATGTCCTGGATATCGACCACCTGTAAACCCGCCCAGATATCCGTAATTAACAAATAGTTTCCGGATTTGGTAATCTGGCGAACCCCGTCGGTAAATTGAATTTTACCCCGAGGCGGTGATATGCTGGATACAAATTCTGCAACGGATTTTTGAGCCAGAACGGAGGGCGGCGCCAGTAGACTCGTGAATATAATTAACGACATAGAAATAGAGGTCAGTAACGATTTGCTCATTACAGTCTCCTACAATTTTGGTGTCGGCGTGGCAACATAACCAGAACAAATTTATGATTTCTTCATTTTGAAGTCAATATAACAAAATGTGTATTTTTTTCAACAGTTTAATCTTAAAATTAATCGACCAAATGAATGGTTCCTTTATGAGAAAGTCGTAGTTTATCGAGGGAATTTTAAAAATTATCGTTATCCGGGTCAAAAACTTTAGGTAGCTATTCAGCTAACAGTACAAAAAGCTCGAAGTTTATTTTCTAATTCATGTTATCCAATCGGTTTCAGACCTCAACCCATTTCGGAGTTGTTCTCCCTGGTTGAAGGCATGTTTTGTTAACCGCAATGTGCGCAAAGAACGCAACGGGTTAATGAACACCCACGTTGCGAACGTTGCGTATCCGTTGCGCGCTCTGCGGTTTCGCTTACACTACATCAGATAGAGCTAACCGACTCGTTACGCTGATAAATAAAAATAACCGGATGTTACAAGCGCCTGCGTAAAGCCAAATGAAATTTTCCCTATTCATTGAGATTCCATTTTGAACCCATCGTCACTCGATTTATATTTTTGACCGAAAACCGGGAGAGAGAAAATTTGAAGACAATCCGGCAATACAGGCTTAAACAGTCATTCCCCATATTAGGACGGTAAGTTATGAAAGTCGCGATTATTTCGATTGGAAATGAGTTGTTGAACGGCAAAACGGTCAATAGTAATGCCAGTTATATTGGTGGAAAATTGTATGAGATCGGGATTGTGGTAGAAGAAATTTTTACCATTCGGGATGAAGATGATGCCATCCGCAACACCCTGGCAGAGGCGGTAGCAAAATTTGATGCGATCGTGATAACCGGCGGATTAGGTCCCACCCACGATGACATCACCAAAAAAAATGTGGCGGCTTTTTTTAATTCTCCCCTGCGGTTTCATGAAGTCGTCTGGGAAAGGATTGAACAACGGTTTCGCCGCCGGGGGAAGGAGATTCCGGTAATTAACCGGGAGCAAGCATTTTTCCCGGAGAAAGCCCGGATGATTGACAACCCGGTGGGAAGCGCCCCGGGAATGCACTTTGAAGAGAACGGTAAACATGTCTTTGTATTACCCGGTGTTCCCAAAGAAATGCAAGCCATGATCGATGGATATGTGGTGCCGTTTTTACAAAAAGCTGCCCATTTACCGCCAATTCGGGTGCATCTTTATCGCACCACCGCTATAGCCGAATCCAACATTTACGAGCGTTGCAAAGAGCTGTTCCAACGTTACCCGGATTATGAGATTGCATTCCTCCCCAAAATAACCGGGGTGGATGTTCGAATCGCCGACCGTACCTCCGGTGATGCCTATCCGGCATTTGAAAAAGCATTCTTAGACATTGTAGGAAAGTATGTTTACGCCCGTGGGAATCGAGAGATTGAAGAAGTGATTGGGGAATTGCTGCGGCAGCAGCAGAAGACCCTTGCCGTAGCAGAGAGCTGCACCGGCGGATTGGTGCAGAACCGCATCACGAATGTGCCCGGAAGTTCGGATTATTTTATGGGCGGAATGGTAACCTATAGTAATGAGAGTAAAATTCAGCATCTCGGGGTTCCTCGGGAGGTGCTGGAACGATATGGTGCAGTCAGTGAGGAAGTTGCCCGGGAAATGGCAGCGGGAGTGCGAAGTGCCCTGTCAACCGATATCGGTATTTCTACCACCGGAATTGCCGGACCCGGGGGGGCAACACCGGCGAAACCGGTCGGGCTAATTTACATCGGCATTGCCACGGCAGAAAAAGATTTTGCCCGTCGTTTTGTCTTCGGGAAGGATCGCCTCATCAATAAGCAGCAGGGTGCCATGGCAGCCCTGGAACTGCTGCGCCGGGAACTGACCGGGTAGGCAGGGCAAGTGGGGATATTGTCATCCGGAAATTATGCCCGGGGAACCAGGGTAGCCCATGAGTGATTTACGAATTACGATTGACAAAGGACCTGTCTCGTTTCCCCACAGGCGCTGGTGCTCATTATCCATCACGCTTTACGCCGTCATTTCCTGCGCTTTTTCCTGAATTAACGACCACGCCGCATCTACGTGGCGCTGTTCCACATACGTCTGACCGATGACCATCCGAAGAGTATAAACACCATTCAGAACAGTGTGGGTAAAATACATTTTCCCGGTTTCATTACATTTCTTCAATAAGCGTGCATTTAACCGATTTAATTTTTCTTCGCTAAAGGATACATCTGCCGGGCGGTAGCGAAAACAAACCAAATTCAACGGAACCGGGGCTAACAGTTCAAAATCGGGATGGGCAGTTATTTTTTCTGCAAAAGCGGCAGCCAGGCGGAGATGATGGCGCAGTTTTTCCTGCAGCCCATGCACACCGTAGGTGCGAATCACAAACCACAATTTCAACGCCCGGAACCGCCGTCCTAACTGGATGCCCCAATCGCGGTAATTGTTGACCAGGCGATCCCGTTCCGTCTTCAAATATTCCGGCAAAATCTCGAAGGTCTTTATCAACGCATCTTTATCCTTCACAAAATAAGCCGAGCAGTCAAAATTGGTAAAGAGCCATTTGTGGGGATTAAAAACAAAAGAATCGATCGACTCGATGCCGTCAATCATCCAGCGCTTTTCCGGTAAAATTAAAGCACTGCCGGCAAACGCGGCATCCACATGAAGCCACACTTCATATCGTTGACAAATTTCACCGATGGCTTTAAGGGGGTCGATTGCGGTTGAACCCGTCGTACCAATGGTGGCAACCACACAGAGCGGTTGGATTCCTTTTTCAATATCCTCACGGATTGCTGTTTCCAGTGCCTGCGGTTGCATGGCATAAGCAGGATCCACGGGAACCAGGTGCATGGCTTCTTTTCCCAAACCGGCAATTTTCACTGCTTTCTCGATGGATGAGTGGGTTTGGGAGGAAGCATAAATCGCCCGGGGCTGCCCGGTTAATCCATGTTGATTGGTTTGAAAACGGCTTGCCTTTTCCCGGGCGGTCAGGATAGCACAAAGCGTAGCGGTGGATGCCGTATCCTGAATCACACCAGCAAAATTCCGGGGGATACCAATCATCACTGCCAGCCATTGCATCATGCGTTCTTCCAATTCCGCTGCCGCCGGGGAAGTTTCCCAGACCATGCATTGGGCGCCCAGGGTGGCGGTTAACATCTCCGCCAGCAATGACGGAGGACTGCTGTTGGCAGGAAAATAAGCAAAAAAAGAGGGATGCTGCCAGTGGGTCATCCCGGGAAGGATGATCTGTTGAAAATCCGAAAAAATTTCCGGGAACAACTCCCCCTTGTCCGGGGGGTGGTCGGGTAATTTAGCCAGAATGGCTCCCGGCTCAACCGAAGATTTCACCGGGTATTGCTCCACAGTCTCCAGGTAATCTGCCATCCAATCCACCAATTCATGGGCATGTGTACGAAACGCTTTGAAATCCATCATACCGTCACCTCAATGTAGTACGAATTACATTGTGACATGCTGTAAATATTTTACTTTACCATTCTAACGGAAACCAACAATTGTTTGTTTTAAAAAACGAACCTAACAACAGAACAAAGGGAAGAGATGAGTCTTTGCACTCCCCGCAAATTTTTCTGTATTTCTCAAGTCCCCTGTCGATAATGCTTTCCCCGGTACAATATACAAAACCCCGGCGGAAACTCAAAAACTTCCCCGGCTGAAAGGGCGCCACGAAACCCTTGCTTTAACAGAAAATTTTAAAGATATTTCTCAAAAATGGAAATGCGATATGGCAACAGTAAAGAATAAAATTCTTTTTACGTATAAAGATCTGAAAAATTGGGAGCCGGATCTGTTGATTGAGGTGTTATCCGCCACTTCAGAAAAGCGTGACAAAGAAATCAAATTTAACCGATATGCCTACTTTGGGATGAAAGCATACTGGATAGTAGACCCGAAACAGCAATCCATTGAAACTTGTGACCTTACCAACTTACAACTGGTTGCGGTAATTCCGGTAAACCAGGTACTGAACTCCCGCTGTTCCCCGATATTAACCTGGAGTTGAAAAAAATATTTTAACACGGTGGTGAGGATTTCCATCCTCCTGATAGTTCCTCCGTTCCATTTTTAGCCGAACGGATAAGAGATATAAAGGAAGTTTGAATGAGATATCGTCGTATTGCTCTTCTGTTTATTGTGTTTGCAGCCTTTCCCCTGTTTGCCCGGCAACCGGTAAAATTCCCCGTCAAAATTGACAGTGTGATTATCATGGGGAATGATAAAACCAGGGATGAGGTGTTGCTGCGGGAAATTCCCTTCGATTTCCCGGACTCCTTAACTCTGGAAGACCTGCAAGTCATTCAGAACCGCCTGAACAACCTGTTCCTGTTTAACCGGGTGGAGATGCGAGTGGTGACTGCCGGAAATCGCAACATGCTGCTGATTCAGGTGGGGGAACTGTGGTACATCTACCCGGTGCCCATTTTTTTTCTAAATGACCGGGAATGGTCCCGGATTAGTTATGGCTTTCAACTAACCCACCTGAATTTCCGGGGGATGAATGAGCAACTCAGCGTGGGCGGTTGGCTGGGGTATAATCCTTCTTTTTTTCTCCGTTATTACAATCCCTGGGTAGGGAGAAAATCCCGATTGATTCTTTCCTTAAATGCCTTTGGGAAAAAAGTCGGCAATCGGTTTTTTGATTTTGATGAACAACACCTGTTATTAAGACTCACCGTGGGGAAACGGCTAACCCTTCACCGCTCCATTACCTCCACTATCTCCTTTCGCCGGATAAAATTACCGGAGGAATATAAATCCTTTAGCGTTTCCGGAACGGGAACCGACCTGATACCCAAAATCAGTCTCACCTTTCAGGATGACCATCGGAATTTGATAGAGTACCCGACCGAAGGATATTTTATTAACTGGAGTATTTCCCGGGCTGGTTTCAATAAGCATCAGCCGAATTTCTGGCGTTTCGATTTTGATCATCGGCTGTATGTGAAGCTCTCAAAACGCATCAGTGTGGGCGGGCGGAATTTGCTCCGGCTGAACCGTGGTTCCCTCCCTATTTATGACCGCATTTTTATCGGTTATCTGGAACGTATCCGGGGATATTTTGATCGCCGGATGACCGGGCAAAATTTAATGCTGCAAAGTTACGAGATGCGAATCAATTTGCTGCCCATCAAATATCTTTCCTGGAAATCCGCTCCGGCATTTTCTCCTTTTTTTCAAAATTTAAAATACGGATTGAGCATGGGAATCTTCCTGGACAGCGGCATCGTCTGGAATCGAAAGGAAGAATTTTCCCTGAAAAATCAATTTACCGGATATGGAATCGGGCTTCACTTTCATCTTCCCTATATTTACATTATGCGTCTGGATCGCGCCTGGAATGATCGCGGTGAAGGCGAATGGATTTTTGAAGCCCTGGTGTCGTTTTAAAACGGAAATTAGACTGTCTGTTTGACGGCAGAAGATTTATCAACCATTATGCCCTACTTTTACCACGCAAGCTTAACCCCTGATGCCGCGGAATTGCAGTTTCCGCCGGAAGAGGCGCGTCATATCCGCCGGGTGTTTCGCACCCGGGAGGGAACACAAATATCCGTCACCAACGGGGCAGGCTTGTTGGCATTGGCATCTGTTGAATACCGAAACGGGGAGGTGTGGTGCCGGATTCAAAAGGTGTGGGAGATGCCCTGCCGTACCCGGCAACGAATTACCATCGCCTTCTCAATCATTCGCCCCAACCGGATGGATTGGGCGGTGGAAAAACTCACCGAACTGGGGGTGACCACCATCCAGCCCCTCCGGTGCCGGTACACAACCATCCGTACCTTCAAAACCGACCATCTCCGAAAAGTTGCCATCAGTGCAATGAAACAAAGCGAACAGACATACCTGCCCCAAATCCAACCACCAATGGAACTATCTCACTGGTTGGATTCCCGGCAAGTAAGTACAATACCCCGTCGATATCTTGCCCATTTGTCAGAGAATGCCATGCCGTTTATCCGGCAATTTCCCTCATCCGGGGTGGAAGCCGTGATAGCCATCGGCCCGGAAGGCGGATTCAGCGAGGCGGAGATTGAGCAACTGGTAGCCCGGGAGTTTATCCCGGTGAAATTGTCCGCTCATATCCTGCGCACCGAAACCGCTGCTGTAATCGCTGCCGGTTATCTCACATGCCCCTCTACTGAAACCTGATCAATAATGAATGATAAGTGCCCGCCCCCCGGAGAAACGCAAGCCCCCCCTTCGCCAACCTCCCCAAGATTCCATATTGCTTTTTGCCTGATTTCGATGTTAATTTATTGTTCGGCTAACAATTTTGGCAAAAGTATAAGGAGATTACCCTGAGTTTTTTAAATCCAGCGGTTTTGTATGCACTGGCGGCTGCCGCCATCCCCTTGTTGATTCATTTATTGAATCGCCGGAAGATTAAACGCATTCCCTTCAGCACCATTCAATTTCTGAAGCGCCTGGAAAAAAAACAGATGCGCAACCTGCGCCTGCGGCAATGGTTACTGCTGTTGCTGCGTACCCTCATCATTCTGCTGATTGTATTGGCGTTTGCCCGCCCTACCCTGCAAAACAGCGGGGGCAGCCTGCTGGCAGAACGGGGTCTCATCGAAGCAGTCATTATTGTCGATAATTCCCTCTCTCTAAACGAATCCCGCTTAACCGGCACTCTCCTTGAAAACCTCCGGGAATCCATGCTTGCGTTACAGGATGTGTTTCAAGCCGGCGACCGTATCACGGTTTTGCAATCCACCATTCCCCTCCAAACGCTGGCAAAACAGGAGATTTATCAATCCGGTTTGTGGGATCGCCTCCTGCAAAAAATTCAACCCAATTACCTGAAAAGTGACCTGACCGGTGCGCTAACCGCTGCCGTTCAGCAGTTGGGGCAATCGGTTTATGCCACTAAAGAGATTTACGTGATCTCGGATTTTCAGAAAACCGCCTTTGTCAACCGGATACCCCAGGCACTGTTGAAAAATGCTGCTGAGCGCAATCTCAAGGTGTTCGCCATTCCCATTCTACATGAGCACAGTGAAAATATTTCGGTAGACAGCATGGAAATCGTCAATCGACTGATCGAAAAGAATCAACCTCTGCGGTTAAAGGTTCTTTTGCGCAATCACCACCCGGAAAAATTCCTGAATACTCTGGTCTCGGTTATTCTGAACGGCAACCGGGTGGCGCAGCAGAACGTTAGTCTGGCAGCCGGTCAGGTGAAAGAGGTTCCGTTTGAATTAACCTTGCTGGAGAATGGGTTTGTCAGCGGACTGGTGGAAACAGAGTCCGATGCCCTGCCGGAAGACAATCGCCGCTATTTCAACTTCTATGTTCCGGAGCAGATCAAAATTTTGCATATCCACCCTACCGGTGAATTTCACAGCTTTCTTCCCCTGATTTTACAACCGGCGCAGAAAAGAGGCATCTTTCAACTTAAGGAAGTGACCACTGCCGATTGGAGTACCCATCCTTTTCGAGATTTTAATGTAGTGGTTACCGAGGGGCTGGATGATTTTCCGGAAACGCTAACCCAGCGATTGGCACAATTTGCCGAACAGGGTGGGGGAGTGGTGATCATCCCCGGCGAGCAGGCAGTAACGCCCCGTTATCAGGCGTTGTTTCAGCGGCTGAACCTGGGAAAAATGGGCGACCGCCGCGGGGAACCGGGCAACAACCGCCATTTCCTGACCCTTCAGGAAATGGAATGGAAGCATCCCATCTTTGAGGGATTGTTTAAAGATACTCAAACCCGGTTGAACCCCATAGAAGTTTATGCCGGTTATCGGATGCATCCTGGCAGCAAAACGGTGCCGGTCATTCAACTCAGCGACCGCTCCCCGTTTTTATTGCAATCCGCCGTGCATCAGGGCACCGCGTTTCTGTTGACCTCCCCCTTGCAGCTATCCTGGACACAACTGCCGATAAAAGGGTTTGTCGTGCCGCTTTTATACCGCATCATTTATTACGCCGGCACCCGCAAAATTGTCGACCGCCAGCAGGTGCGCACCGGCGAAGTTCTGAGGGAGCATTTTACCAACCTCCAGGCGCCGTTTAATTTTGTTCTCAAAAAGCCGGGCGGTGCTGAGGTGAAAATTCAACCCCGTTTCCAGGGTGCCAATGTGTTCCTGGAATTTTCCGATACGTATTTTCCTGGGAATTATCATGTTTATAAGAATGACCACCTGCTCAGTGTTTTTTCGGTGAATTCCTGGAAAGAAGAGTCGCAAATGGCTGCCAACTCCGGTGATGACCTGGAAAAGATGTTCCCCGGCATTGTCATGATTACGGATAATGCATCCATCGTTGGCAATGTTCAGCAAACCCGTTTCGGGAAAGAATTATGGAAACATTTCTTGATTGCGGCATTTATACTACTATTGGTGGAGATGGCAATTGCCCGTACCGGCAGCCGGAAAGAATTTGCAACGATGGAAGCGAAAGAAATCATCAGTGAACCGTGAGAAATGTGATATGGGTGATGAAGTTCGCGTCATTCCTGTGCGTTTGGTACGAATTTAAAGTCACAGGATTTTGTTGGGTAGCATACCGGTTTTGCTCAATATATGTGTTATGTAACCCTGGTAAACCAAAAAGGAGGAATAACGTTATTTGATTCCAGATTCTCAAAAGCAAGAAATGGAAAAAGCGATTTTGGTTGGGGTGATTTTGCCCCGTAATCAACGTTGGGAGGTGGAGGAAAATTTAGCCGAGTTAAAGCTGTTAGCCGCCACATCCGGGGTGGAGGTGGTGGATGAACTGCTTCAGGAACGTCGCCAGATAAATCCCACCTATTTTATCGGTAAAGGCAAAGTGGATGAACTGCACCGGATGGTGAAGATGTATGGCATCTCCACGGTCATTTTTGATGACGATTTGACCCCGGCGCAGGGGCGGAATTTAGAAAAAGCGCTGGATGTTAAAATTGTTGACCGAAGTATTCTGATCCTGGACATTTTCGCCCGTCATGCCCGAACCCGGGAAGCCAAAACCCAGGTGGAATTGGCGCAATTGAAACACCTGCTGCCTCGTCTTACCCGGCAATGGACCCACCTTTCTCGTCAGGTTGGGGGCATCGGCACCAAAGGACCGGGGGAAACCCAGTTGGAAACGGACCGGCGTTTGATCCGCAATCGTATTGAAACGCTTCAGAAAGAATTGGAAAAAATTGATCAACGCCGGGTTACCCGCCGCCAGGGGCGAAAGGGTTGCTTCAAAATCTCCCTGGTGGGGTATACCAATGTGGGCAAATCCACATTGATGAATTTGTTGACCGATGCCGAAGTGCTGGTGGAAAATCAACTCTTTGCCACGCTGGATTCCACCATCCGGCGGCTCCATCTCGGGAATCATTACGAGGTGCTCCTCAGCGATACGGTGGGCTTCATCCGCAAACTCCCCCATCAACTGATTGCTTCGTTTAAAAGCACCCTGGATGAAGTGGCAGAGGCGGATTTGCTGCTCCATGTGGTGGATGTCAGCCACCCTGCATTTCAGGAACAAATCCATACGGTCAATGAGGTGATTCGCGAGATCGGTGCCGGGGAAACCCCCACCCTGATGGTGTTTAACAAAATCGATTTATTAAAGGAAAAGGCGCAGATCAGCGCATTGAAGAAGCAATACCCGGAGAGCGTGTTTATCAGCGCCACTCAGCATATCCGCACTCAACATCTCAAAAAAGTATTGAGTGATTTTATCGAACGAAACTTTGTGGAAAAAACCATCCGCATTCCCATTCAGTTAAGCGGATTGGTAAACCGGGTGCACCGTATGGCGGTGGTGTTACAGGAAGACTATTCCGGGGAATATATCACGATGCGGTTTAAATGCAATCCCGCCGACTACTTGAGAATTTTGCGGATGGTGAAAACTGCCATGTCGGAAAACGGGAAATCGTTACCCAGGGAAGCTGAAGAATTGAACGGTGAGATCTGAGCGGTGAAACGGAAAAAGTGAAACGTGAAGGAGGGAGAGCTGTTATCCGATTACGTTTCATGTATCACTCGTATTTTGTTTTGCAATCCGGAGGAAAAGAATGAAATTCGCCACCGAATATCTGTGGTTTAATACCTCCAAAAAGCGGGAGTATATCAACATTACCGACCGGGTGGAGGAAGTGGTACGCAATAGCGGCATCCGGGAAGGCATGGTGCTGGTGAGTGCCATGCACATCACGGCATCGGTTTATGTGAATGATGCCGAGCAGGGTTTGATTGAAGATATAGACGAATGGCTGGAGAAGTTGGCGCCGTTTAACATTCATTACCGGCATCATCGCACCGGGGAAACCAACGGCGATGCTCACTTGAAAAATCTGCTCATGCATCATGAGGTGATTGTGCCCATCACCGACGGCCGGTTAGACCTGGGTCCCTGGCAGCAAATCTATTACGCCGAGTTTGACGGTCAACGCCGTAAGCGGGTAATCATCAAGGCAATGGGGGAATGAGGCATTAGCGAAAAACATTTCGTGCTGAGTTCCGGCGCATCATCGGGAAGTGTAGCTGTGGAACGGCTTGTCGCAGAACGCCTCAGGCAGCCGGTTCTGGTGCTGCAGTCACTGGCTTAACTACTTTTTGAATCCTGGACCTTGACCCCCTGTGCCTCAATGCTGCCGGAGCAAATCACTCCGGATAGGAAAAAAATAGTATCACTAATTTTTTTTGTCGGAACATCTTATATTCCAACCCGCTATCACGATTACAGACCATATCCGAGAGAAGGGAATGAGCTTGTTGGCAAGGTTTTTTCGATTGTTTACCTGGATTCTGTTTGTAAATATCCTGTGGGGGGTGAGTGAGCTCCACGGGCAATATGTGCGCCGGGAAAGGTTCCCTACCGAACGAGAACGGCGCACCCACTATGCACTGGATGATTGGATCAGTTACCTGAAGAGCTGGAATTTCTCCACCGCTGTGGTGGGGGTGCATTATTTGTATGTCGGCACCCATGATGGCGGCATCCTGCGGTATCATATTTATGATAATTACTGGGATTATCCCTTTACCACCAGCAACGGTCTCCCCAGCAACAACATCCTCAATCTGGCTTATGATAAAAAAACCTCATTCCTGTGGGCAAAAACCGCACGGGGGATTGCTGCCTTTAATCCGGCTTCCCAGGAATGGATGCGCAAGTCCGACTATCCTTACCTGCACTTTGATTTTTCCAATCCCCCCGGCAGCAGCAGCGGCGATTCCACCCTTCCCCTGGAAGTGTTTCGTCCCCGTGAGGCGTTAAAAGCGTTACCCACTTTTTTTGCCAATGGCGGCTACACCATTCTGGAAGATTGGATTTTGATGGATGAGCATTTCCAGGAATTCCCCATTGTCGGCTACTTACGGGATCGCTATGATCGTATCTGGTTTTTTGTGGAAGGATTTGGGATAGGGATTGGAGATTTATACACCCAGCGAGCGGATTTTTATGGCATCGGTCTGCCGGATATTGCTCCCCGGGCAATTGAATATCAGGGCGATGACATCTGGATAGGTGGAATTGGCAGGGATCGCCCCGGTCGCTCTGCTATTGTGCGCTGGCCTTACCGGGAACCGGGGTGGGACTATTACCAGGCGCGCTGGATTTCCCGTCTTCCCCGGGATGATGTCAATGATATCGTGGCAGACGGCGATTCGGTCTGGTTTGCCACTGAATACGGCGTCTCCCTTTACGATGCCGCTAAAAATCGCTGGAAAAATTTTAACCTTGGGCAGGGCTTAACCAGTAATCTGGTAGTAGACCTGGAAATCATGGGGGATTATGTTTTTGCCGCAACCGACCAGGGGATTACCCGAATCGATCGACTGACCGGGGACGTGAAGAAGGTCAAGGATTTTCGGCTGGTAAACCTTCCCGTGCATCGCATGTCCGCAATGGGGGATACCCTGTGGGCGGCTACCTTCCGAGGAATTTTTCGTTATATCGGTTCGACCGACCAATGGGAATTTGTGCCTTCCGGTGCAGCAATTCAGGATATTGATATTACCGCCGTGGATGCCTTTCAGGATGAAGTTTGGTTTGCTTCTTCCGCTGGCATTATGCGACTGAATCTGCTGGAAGACCGCTGGGAAAGTTTCCCCCAGATAGGGCTTG
>CAYYGL010000087.1:0-19802 GCA_964471235.1 uncultured Calditrichaceae bacterium | reverse complement strand
GCTTCGTGGAAGTAGGCGTGGCCGGTTATCATATTGAAGACCAGAAACCCGGGGTGAAGAAATGCGGTCATCAGGCTGGTAAAGTTTTGGTGGCGCAGGATGAGCAGATTAAACGGTTAAACTCGGCACGCTTTCAGTTGGATGTGATGAAAGTGCCCGGTATTATTGTCGCTCGCACCGATGCGGAAGCGGCAACTTATATCGACAGCATCGGGGATGAACGAGACCATGCCTTCATTCTGGGCGCTACCAACATTCATATTCCCCGTTACAAAGTAGCTTACCTGGCAATACTGAAACGGTTCTACGAAAAAGGCATCCAGCAGATGAACGGGCACTTGTTATATCAAATTTCCGATGGCGCCTACAGCGAAGCGATGGATTGGTTGAATGAGTCGAAGGTGCTGCCATTTGTGGATGAATGCATTGCCGGTTACCGGGATGGGCGGTTTACCAGCGCAGAGCAGACCTTAGATACGGTGGTGGATAAGTTCCTGGATGTGTGGCAGATGCAAGCGGAATTGAAAACCTTCGGTCAGGCAGTGGCGGATATGATGCGCTATCATATTGAAGAAGGCGCTGAATTTGAAATGGATATTGAGGAATGGAACCGGTTTGTAAAGCAGGTCTCCCTGGATGAAGCCCGGAAAAAAGCCCAGTCCATGGATATCAAATTTACCTGGGATGCGGAACTGCCTCGCACCCCGGAAGGGTATTACCAGATTCAGGGCGGAATTGAGTATGCCATTCACCGTTCTTTAGCGGTAGCACCGTATGCCGACTTGCTCTGGATGGAAACCAAAACCGCCAATTTAAAAGAAGCAAAAGAATTTGCCGATGCCATCCACGCCGTTTACCCGGATAAAATGCTGGCATATAATCTGTCGCCATCTTTTAACTGGGATACCACCGGGATGAGCGAGGAAGAGATGAGACGGTTTCCGGAAGAGATGGGCAAGTTGGGATTTGTATTTAACTTTATCACCTATGGCGGGCATCAGATTGACGGATTGGCAGCCGAGGAATTTGCCACTGCCTTGAAGGAAGACGGGATGCTGGCGTTAGCCCGGCTGCAGCGGAAGTTCCGGCTGCTGAATTCTCCTTACCGCACCCCGCAAACCTATGTGGGCGGTCCCCGCTACGACGGTGCCCTGATGGCATGCACCGGCCATACCGCCACTACCAAGGCTATGGGCAAAGGCTCCACCCAGTTCCAACATCTTATTCAGACCGAAGTGCCGCCCAAACTCTTGGAAAGCTGGCTGGAAATCTGGACAGCCCATTACGGGATCCCGGAAAAACTTCGCGTCAAATTGCGACCGCATACCGCCGGTTCGGAATTGCTGGCGCTGAGTGTACTCAACGAAGCGGATGAAACGGTCGCCAATGTGGTGTTCGCTACCATCCGGGACCGCAAAGAGCGGAACTTTCTCTCCATTCGAGACCAGAATACCTTTAAAAAGGAATACCGGCAAAAACGGTTGATGACCCTGCTGCACCTGTTTTTAATCCACCGCTATAAATGTTTTTCCGTGCACTATGTCAGTCCCACCGATGATAACCTGAAACAAACCGAAGGGATGAAAGCGCTGGGGATTTACGATGACGTCAAAACGGAGATCGGGCATATTATCGTTGCCAGTGTGAATACCCCTCGGGTGCAGGAATTATTGAAACCGGACCAGGTGGAACTGACCCGGTTGATTACCAAGGGATGAGGGTGAGAGAACTTTCGGTTGTTGTTGCGATACATCGATTAAAATGGAAGAGTGCCGGAAATGACAAATTTCAATACCCAAAACACAAATAAATTACAAATGCCAGTATCAAAACATCTCAAACCATTTGGGATAGACCCAATTTCCGGTTATTGAAAGCTGGAAATTAGTTGTAATTTGAGCAATGTGGTTCGGAATTTCCCCGTTTTTTCTATCGAATGAACGGGATATTCGGTTATTTGGGTAATGGAGATTGAAACGTGGAAACGCCATTTTCCTACAGTCCTTCTTCACTCAATAGGTAGGTCAGAATCGCGATTGCTGCGCTGCCCAGTTCAAACTCCCGGGGATGAACCGCTTCAAAGACATCGTTATCGGAATGATGGAAGTCGAAGTAGCGCTGACCATCGGGCACATAACCGATTAACGCCGGAACATTTTTCAACTGCCCCACATCGGCGCCGCTGCCCCCCTTGCGTACCCAATCGATGGTAGCCGTTTGCAGGTAGGGTAGCCAACCGGCAATTTTTTGGATGACCAGGGAATCGCCGGTAACGCTGAATCCCCGGGGAGTAAAGCAGCCCCGGTCCGATTCGATTGCCGCGATATGGTGAATTCCCAGGCTGTCTGCCATTCGGGCATACGCCCGGGCGCCCCGCAGTCCATTTTCTTCATTAACGTAAAAAATACAACGAACAGTACGTTTGGGCTTAATCTGCAGCCGTTTAAACAAATCCAGCACCTCCAACGCCTGCATGCAGCCGCCGCCATCATCATGGGCACCCACGCCTTTATCCCAGCAATCAAAATGCCCGCTCACCACGATGTATTCATCGGGGTATTCCGTGCCCACCAGATCCCCGATGATGTTGTAAGCCGGCACATCGTCCAGGGTTTGACAGGAGAGCTGTAGCGTAATCTTGAGGTTGGGATATTGTTTGAGGGCACGGCTGAGGAATTCGGCGTCCCGGATGCCCACTGCCGCAGCGGGAATGCGCGCCACGTCTTTCTCATAATGCATGTTCCCGGTGTGAGGAACATTGTCGTGCGCCGGGGTAATGGAGCGCACTAATACCGCCACCGCGCCCACTTTGGCAGCCTGGCTGGCACCATGCACCCGTTGACCAACGGCACCCCCATAACCGCGGAAGGTGTAAATCTGCGTTGGGTCAAACGGTCGGTTAAAAAAGATGATTTTGCCGCGGGCTTTTTCTCCCAGGGCTTGCAGTTCTTCAGCATTATGCACTTCCAAAACCTCGGCGGTAATCCCATCCGGAGGCGTTCCGACACTGCCTCCCAGCGCACAAATGTTTAAACTCCGCCAGGCAATTTGTGCAGGACTCACAATCGTCGCCGCCTCCACATTCCCCCGAACCCAGTGGGGCACCATTACCGGCTGTAAGGTGATGCGGTCTAAACCCAGCGATTCCATCTTCTCTTTTGCCCAGCGGATGGCAGTGGTTAACTGCGGTGAGCCGCTTAGCCGGGGACCCAGGGCACATAATTCCCCCAGCATCCGGTAACCTTTTTGATCTGTCAATGCCCGCTTCACTATGGCTGAAGCGACCTTGTTGGGGGGATCGGCGATGGGTGGGACTGATGTTTGTGCGAAGCCTGCCAGGGTGAGGATAAAAATCAGTAAACCGTTTAAGAGATGAATCTCGCTCCGAAACAACATAAAATGCCTCCTTTGGTTCAAGTATGTGATTCAGCCATACCAGAAAAACGTGTTAAAAATGAGAATCCTTGCAGGAACGTTGATGTAGAACTTGTTCTCTCTGCCACTTAATGTGAGCTAAACTAATCAAAATCCAGGGAAAGGTCTTCTTCATCGGAGAGTGGTTCGGCTTCATCGCGAATCAACAGCAGAATAGCGCTTTGGGGGGCGATAAAGTAGGTCTCTCCTTCATATTGAACTTCTACGGCAGCTTTCCGCAGAAAAAGCACGTAATCGCCTTCCCGAGCCTCCATGGGAATATAGTGCAAATTTTGACCCCGTTCTTGCAGCCAGGGTTCTTCGCCCAGGCTGGATGGGTCTGCCAGCGGAATCCCTGGCCCGGTTTGTACGATGTAGCCGCGCATTACCTCATCTTTGTCCTTAACGGTCTGCGGCAGGTACAACCCCACTTCGGTGCGGGGTTCCGATTCATCCTGCTTGATCAGAACCCGGTCGCCGAGCACAATGAGTCGTTTCATGGTCTTTTTCCTTGACATGTGATAAAATTTATCATTCCGGGAAGGTGTGGATGCGCTGTTAACCCGGCGGCCAGGTGAAGCGCCGCCCACCCAAGACATGCACATGTAAATGGAATACCGTTTGATGGGCATTGGCGCCGTTATTGATTACTAAGCGAAATCCGTCGTTGTGGATATCAAGGCTTTCCGCTACTTTTTTGGCGGTGTGCAGCAATTTGCCCATCAGAGGCAAATCATTTTCCGACATATCCGATAACTTCTCTATATGCCGTTTGGGAATCACCAGCACATGGGTGGGCGCCTGGGGATTAATGTCATGAAAGGCATACACCTCTTCATCCTCGTAAACCATTCGGGAAGGAATTTCGCCACTCACAACTCGACAGAAAATACAACTCATTCGATTCTCCCACAATGAGTGATTCAGATTAAAAAGGCGTTGAACAAAAGGGGATAATCTTATATCATAAGTGTTTTACACAAAGATACCCATACGAATCCGGAAGGAATTCAACCTTTGCAGCCGTAGATTCCCTCATGACCGACACCCCGGAAGGGTTGAACACAAAGCCTACCGGAAATTATGAAATGGAACACTTGGGCATACAATCCTCTTGTTTTGAATTCAGAGCCACCCGAATAAAATAAGAAGGGATAATTATGTCAAAGTCGCTCAAAGATATTAAGCGGATGGTTATAAATCAAATTAAAAGTGAGTATCCTGGTTTTACTTGCTTGCCTAAAACGGTGAAGAAATTACTCATCGAAAAATTTTTAACCCAAGTCTTAGCGGAGAGGGCATAAAGAAAAGTGCGTACATATTGCATGAATTAACCCATCGTTCCCCAATCCCGCATTATTCTTCAACAATCATCACCACCCCGCGGCGTATCAACTCTTTAATCTCATCATCGGGGTAGCCGGCTTCCTGCAAAATTTCGATGCTGTGTTCTCCTGTTAACGGCGCATGAGAGGGGTGAGCGAGTGGAGAAGCGCTAAAGCGGATGGGCAGTCCAATGCCCTTTACCTTACCGGCGGTGGGGTGTTCCTGGGTCACAATCATTCCCCGGGCTTTAATATGTGGGTCCTGCTCAATTTCCGGCAACGCCAGCACCGGGCTTAAACAGGCATCCCGATCGCCCTGCAGTTGCAGCCACTCATCACGGGAACGAGATTTGAAAATCCGGGTAAGCTCCGCCTTTATTTGCTCCGCGGTCTCGCCCATCTCCATCCCCTTATCGTTCCATTCCGGCTTTTCAATTATCTCACAAAAACGCTGCCAGAATTTGGGTTCCAGCGCACCCAGCGCCACATATTTACCGTCTGCGCATTCGTATACGCCGTAGCAGGCAAGTCCGCCGGAGAGGGGCTGTTGCCAGGGCGGCAATGCCTGACCGAGTGCCCAATGGTGCGCCAATTGCAAGCTCGTCAGGGGCAGCACCCCATCCAGCATAGACACATCCACCTGCTGCCCCTCACCATTGCGCTCCCGCGCCCACAGGGCAGACAATACCGCTATGACGGTCATGTAGGCGCCCCCGGCAATATCGGCTATCTGCACCCCGGGAATTACCGGTCCCGTTTCCGCGCCGGCGGTTAATCCCAGCAAACCCGAATAACCGATGTAGTTGATGTCATGCCCGGGACGTCCGGCATAAGGACCGGTTTGCCCGTACCCGGTTAAGGAGACGTAGATGATAGCGGGGTTATGCTGACAGGCTGCCGGATAATCGATGCCCAATTGGGTGAGCTTTCCGGGGCGGTATTGTTCCACCACCACATCGGCTTGTTTGACCAGCCGAAAGAATATCTCCCTGCCGCGGGCATCCGGCAAATTAAGCGCAATACTTCGCTTGGAACGGTTCACTGCCAGAAATCCGGCGGATTGATTGTTAACAAACGGGGGAAAAGTGCGCATGTAATCCGGCTGATTGCTATCTTCCAGCTTGATAACCTCTGCACCCATTTCCGCTAACATCATCGTTGCCAGCGGTCCCGGGTACAGGCGGGTTAAATCCAGGATACGCACCCCCTGCAAAGGAGGCGGTAAAGTTTTTTGGGAGGATTCCGGTGAGGTCTCTGGCGGGGGGGCATCTTCATCAGAGACACCGGCTGCGGCGCTTTCCCCGGGGGAACTCCCTGTTTCCGGCTCCCTGCTCAGACCGGAGGAAAGCTCAGGCTCCTTTTCCGGCGGGATAACTTCATTTTCTCGGGACTGATCATCTTCCGAAACGGCCTCTTCATGGTCAGCCCGGGAATCGTCCGGGGTAGACTTCTTCCCCCGGGAGGCGCCCCTTAATTTTCCGAATAATTTTTTAAACATTCCCCGGGATTCGGCAGGCGCTTCGGCAGCCGATGTTCAAGTATCCGGCAGGGGATCGAACAATTGGGTGAATTGCAGCATCTCCGGCACGTTGGAGACTTTCACCTTGCCCATCATAAACGCAATCTGGGGATTTAGTTTGCCAGTCTCCATTTCCAGGTAGGTTTTATCCACGGTTTCCACCACGCAATCCGCTTTGCCAACACAGCCGTTTTCAACCAGGCAGGTGTCACCTTCAATTCTCACCGTGAACTCCCCGCCCTTTTCCCCGGAGATTTTAAAATGGATTACTCCATGATAATCCCCGGCTTTTGTCGCCCGGAAGCGCGAAGGGAGAGTATGGATAATCGATTGTGCGGTTAACTCCGAAGGCTGCTGTTGGAGAGAGTCGGCTTCATTATCGGGTATGGTGTCCGGCGAAACGTCGTTCACCGGCGGGGGAGGCGGCTGATGCGCTTCTCCAGAACGGCTCTCCACTTGCTCCTGGGCGGATGGCTTGTCCGGGATTTCCTCCCGGGTAGGTACTTCTTCGATTTCCGGCTGCTCCCGGTTATGCAATGAAAGGGAAGCTTCCTGAAATAACTGCTCCAGTTCCAGGGAAGGATCACTTTCCATTGCGGATGGTTCCCCTTCCCCGTTGGTTGGCGGCGTAACTGCGCTTTCGTCAACGGTTTCTACAATTTCCCCGGGCTGAACTGGGGAGGATTCCGACAGTTCCTTTTCCGGTACTCCCGGGTCCCCTTCCGGGGTGTGCAATTCCCGGGAGGCTTCACCGACCGGGGAGGCAACTACTTCTTCCCGGGCTTCCGGAGACGGTTCCGGTGTCGTTTGAGAGGTGGGTTCCCCTTCCCGGTTCTGATACTCCACATGATCGATCAACAATTTGGAAATAATTTCCCGCATCACCTCCGAAGCGCCGCCGACAATGGTGCCCACCCGGGCATCGCGGTAGATTCGCGATATCAGGTATTCATCCATATAGCCGTATCCGCCAAAGAACTGCAAGCAGGTATCGGCAACCCGTTTGGCTAATTCCGTAGTGTATAGCTTTGCCATACTGCACTGCCGCACTGCCGGAAAATTTTGCTGATACAACCAGGAGGCATAATAGGTGAGTTGACGGGCGGCTTCGACTTCGGCGGCTAAATCGGAAAGGGAATGACGAATTGCCTGGAAACGGGAGAGCGGCTTGCCGAAGGCTTCCCGCTGAGAAATGTAATTCAGGGTGAGATCAAGGCAATAATCGGCTCCTGCCATGGCAGTGATGGCTGCCACCAGCCGCTCCAACTGAAACATTTCCATCAGGTAGTAAAAGCCCATATTTTCTTTACCCAGGAGATTGGATGCCGGCACCCGAACGTTATCAAAAGTGATTTCGGCGGTGTCGGAGCAATGCCAGCCGATTTTCTTCAATTTGCTGGCGGTTACCCCCGGGGAATCGGAATCCACTATCAGCAGGGAAATACCACCGGTGCCGGCATCGGGGTCGGTTTTGGCAGCTACCACGATAAAATCCCCATAGACGCCATTGGTGATAAAAGTCTTGGCGCCGTTGAGGATGTATCCCTCGCCTTCCCGCCGAGCCCGGGTGCGGATGGCAGCGACATCGGACCCGGCGTCCGGCTCGGTGACTGCCAGGGCGCCGATCTTTTCCCCGCGGATGCCGGCCGGCAAATAGTAGGCTTTTAGTATATCACTGCCAAAATGATGAATGTAAGAGAGGGCGATATAAACATGTACTCCCACTGCCGCGGCAAATCCACCCGGAGTTAACGCTCCTAGGGCTTCCAAAAAAATAACGGAAAAAAAGAAATCTGCATTACTACCACCATAGTTTTCGGGAAATGGGATACCCAAGAGGTCTTGTTCCCCCATTTTCAGCCAGATTTCCCGGGGAATGCGTTCCTCTTTTTCCCATTGACTGGCAAATGGCGTCACTTCTTTTTCCAGGAATTGATGCACCGTCTCCCGAAATAATTGGTGCTCCTCGGTAAAATAAGGTGATCTCATACAAACTCGCCTCTTATGGATTGGAAGGTGTAGGGAATAAGGTATAAAGATTTAGCACCTGCAGGGCACCGTCTCAATATACCTGTTCCTGTGCTTCAGTCTGAAAAATTTCCCTCTCTCCCAAAAACAAAAGTTATACGCCCGACAACCAATTCGGTTGACGCATCGCAAAGATTGATAAAAAAGGTTTATAGCGACGTTTCCAGCCGCCCGCATGGGGATAAACCCCCATGCTCAAAGATGGAGCCATCCTGAAGGATGCTAAATCTGCTCAATTTTGGCAATTTGGTACGGTCTCAGGGCGCTTCAGCGTCCTTCCATCTCTGACAAAACAAGTGTTGTCGCTCCGGAACGTCAAAATTATGGAGTTTGAATAATTAATCGGGCTATTTTTAATGCTCGCAGCGGAGCGTCAAAACAAGTTTTGACGCTCCGTTGTAAACGTAGGAGCGACAAAATTTATTTTGTCGGTGGCACGGTTATTTAATCAAACTTCATTATTTTGACCACCGGTACGTAGCTGGGAAATGGCACGGTTGATTTCTCAACGATCATCATCCCGGGGCAGGACAAAAAACTCAATAAAATCGTTTATCCTCCGCCGCATAATCACGAATCACCTGCGCCGGGGTGAAGCGGGCACCGTATTTCTCTTCCAGCCGTTCCAGGCTTGATAGAACCGCCGCTGCGCCCAGCCGGTCGATATACCGGAACGGGCCGCCGAGGAACGGGGGGAAGCCCAATCCCAGCACCGCACCCAGATCGCCATCCCGCGGGGAATCCAGAATCCCCTCCTGCAAGCAGTGGGCGGCTTCATTGACCATCACCAGCATCAGTCGCTCCTGTATCTCCGTTGCCAGGTGTTTTTTCCGCTGGCTACCGCTGAAAAACCGGTAAATCGTCTGATCGACCTCTTTTTTCTTCTTCCCGGCGCTGTCATAGAGGTAAAATCCCTTGCGGTTTTTGCGCCCCTTATACCCGGCATCAGTTAATTTCTGCATGGCATCGGTGGGCGTTACCCCGCGGGCGGCAAACATCTCCCCCAATACCCGGGAGACATGCGCCCCCACGTCTATCCCCACCTCATCGATCAGGGTAATGGGTCCCACCGGAAAGCCGAAATCGCGCATCACCCGGTCGATATGCAAAATATCACCGCCCTCTTCCAGCAGCAACAGCGCCTCGTTCAGCATGGGTGCTAAAATGCGGGTGGTATAAAAGCCGGGACCATCCTTCACCACAATCACCGTCTTACCCTGGCGGATGCCCACGTCAATCGCTGTTGCCTTTACCCATTGGGCGGTTTTTGGGGTAACGATAATTTCCAGCAAGGGCATTTTGGGAACCGGGGAAAAATAGTGCATGCCGATCACCTGGCTGGGGCGGCGGGCTTTTTTGGCAATTTGGGAAATGGGCAGGGAAGACGTATTGCTGGCGAAAATGCACTCTTTTGCCGTGGCAGCCTCCGTTTCCTTTAATACCTTCTGCTTTAATTCCAGGTCTTCAAAAACCGCTTCCACAACCAGTTGCACCTGTTGGAAGCCGGTATAATCGCTTACAGCATGGATACAACTCATCATCCGGTCCCGTTCGAACGAAGAAAGCGCCCGTTTTTGAACTTTTTTATCAAGATCATCCCAGATGGTTTTTTCGCCCCGGGCAACCGCCTCCAGGGAGATGTCCTTGAGGTACACATCAATCCCTTTGGCGGCGCTGACCTCGGCGATACCGGCGCCCATAAATCCGGCGCCCAGCACCCCGATTCGGGAAACCGGTTTGGCTTTTGTCTGTAGCGGATTCTTTTTTTGGGCGGTCATGCTGAAAAAAAGATTGATCAACTCCTCTGCCTGCGGAGTATGCACCAACTCCTCAAAAGCTTTGGATTCCGCAGCCAGCCCGGCGCTTATCCCTTTCTCCAGCCCGATTTCCACACAATCGATAATTTTGAACGGTGCCGGGTAATTTCCCCGGGTTTGCTTTTCAGTCATCTCCCGGGCTTTTTTGTAAATGATTCTCCGGGTGAACGGATTGCTTTCCAGGGCTTTGTTCAGCATACTCTGTTTCTTTTTGGGTTGATGGTGCCGGGCAGCCAACTCCGAAGCCATTTGTCTGGCGGCATGGAGCAAGCCGTAGGGGTGAATCAGGGCATCCACCAGCCCCATCTTTTTTGCCTGGCGGGGATAGACATTTTTTCCGGTCAGCATCATATCCAGCGCCCGCTGCAAACCGACCAGTCGTGGCAGCCGTTGAGTGCCCCCGGCAGCAGGGAGCAATCCCAATTTCACCTCCGGTTGTCCCAGGATGGTCTTCGGGTCATCGGTGGCAATTCGACCGTGACAGGCTAAGGCAACCTCCAGACCCCCACCCAGTGCCGCCCCGTGAATAGCTGCCACAATCGGCTTGGGAAAATCCGCCATGCGATTCAGCAATGCCTGCCCGCTGCGACTGAGCGCCTCCACCTGCCCCGGTTCTTTCAGTTCCAGCAGACGCTCCAAATCCGCCCCGGCGATAAAGGTATCCTTCTTCCTGCTAATCAGCACCATCCCTTTTACTTCGTTATCTTTGAATAACTCATCCAGCATGGCGTTGAACTCATCCACCAAATCCGCTGCCAATTTGTTTACTTTTTCACCCGGCTGGTCTAACCAGACCACCGCGATACCATCTGTTTTTTCAATTGAAGTGTAAGACATGTTGTTCGCTTCCTCCATTTAATGAGCTTTTATTCGTTCATGGTCAAAGGGAGAACGATGTCCCCCCCTTATACCCAATACCCTATACCCTTTTCCTTTTTTACGTTTCACCCTTACCTTATGCCATCTATGCCATCTCCCTTATCCCTTTCGTACTCATCCATACCGTTCCAGTAAAATCGCATTGCCAACCGCCCCGGCAGCGCAGGATGCCACCATGGCAAACTGACCGTCTTCTTTAATTAAACGATTAGCAGCGGTGGTGACCAGTCGCGCCCCGGTGGCGCCAAAAGGATGCCCGATGGAAAGAGACCCGCCCCAGGCATTCAGCTTTTTCAACGGGATTTCCCCCACCTTTTTATCTCTTCCCAGTTTTTCCCGGGCGAATTCATCACTGTTCAGGCATTTCAGATTTGCCACCACCTGGGCGGCAAATGCCTCATGCAGTTCAAACACATCGATCTTCTTCAGGGAGAGACCGGTCTTGTCCAGCAATTTGGGAATGGCATACGCCGGACCCAGCAGCAGCTCCTCCTGGGGGTCCTGGGCAGTGTAAGCATACTCCCGCAGGAATGCTTTGGGCTGGTAACCCAGGGTTTTTGCTACCTCCTCTGCCATCAGCAGCACCACCGCCGCCCCGTCGGTCAGGAAGGAAGAATTTCCGGCGGTTAACGTGCCGTAGGGTTTCACAAACGCCGGTTTTAATTTTGCCAATTTCTCCGGGGAGGTGTCGCCACGAATGCCATTATCCGTTTCCACCACCTTAAACGTGGGTGGTACCGGAACCGGTGCAATCTCCTCTTTTAACCATCCCTCCTCGGTTGCTTTTGCCGCGGCATGGTGGGAATAGAGGGCATACTCATCCTGCTCCTCCCGGCTCACCCCGATGCGAGCCGCCAGGCGGTCGCAATCTTCTCCCATGGTGCGACCGGTGGTGAACTCGGCAATGGCGGGCGTTTCCGGCAGCAAATCACCCGGGCTTAATCCTTTGATAAACTGAAGGTAGTCAGTGGTCTTGCGGTATTTCTGCGATTCCACCAACTTCTGGCGGAATTTTTTACGGAACAGAATCGGCACATCGGTGAGGCTCTCCGTTCCCCCGGCAATGACCACATCCGCCTGCCCGGTGCGGATTAAATCCACTCCGTTGGTGATGGCTTTATTGGCGGATACGCACGCTACCGTTACCGTCACTGCCGGCACGGTATGAGGAATCCCCGCTGCCAGGGCAGCATCTCGCGCCACATTGGTGTTGGCAACATTGGAAATCACATTCCCCATGATCACCCAGTCGATTTTATCGACCGCAACCTGGGAACGGGTGATGAGCGCCTGCAATGCCATCCGGGCTAAATCATACGCGGTTAACTCTTTGTAATCCGTGCCGGAACGCAAAAATGGGATGCGAACTCCCTCCACCAGCACTGCCTGTCGAAAATGATTGAAAGTCTTCATCGAATCTATCTCCCTGTTTTGGTTACGGGATTTTATTTGGTACGATTATCCTCGCTTTTGTTGGTGCTGGCAAACCGTAAATCACACTTTAAATGGATGGGGATGACTTACAGTGCCATTTTGATGCGATTGTTGGTGCAAGGTACGCTGCGCTTTCAAATGTGTGACTGAGCAGCGATTTGATGATTGCAGACAATATTTCATCGCGCATTTTTGAGAAGCGTAAAAAAAACTCTGGCAACTCATGAGATTCCCGCATTCGGAGCAACGTCCCCCGTTGGGGCGGGAATGACAAAAGGATTAGAAGGTGTCACTCCTGCCCCGATTGGGAGTCGTTGTTCAACCCCGCCACTCACAACGTGATGAGGTCGTCGTTGAGACAGGGGGCTCACTCCACAGCACCAGTATGGGGCTGTTTCGCTCTATTCACGGTGAACTCTCTTACCCAATCACAAAACGCCACTCTCCGATTTCCCGTTTATATCGTTGATAAGCTGCTGAAGCGCTTCTTCCCTTTGACGGTGGGTTTGTTCCTCTTGAAAAATCTCCGGAGACGCAGCCCGCTCCGGACACTGCAACTCCGTCAACCCACACCGTTCGCAGCTCTCGTTTACTTCAACAATCGGAACATCGGGATCATTCCAGAAGCCCACGGTATTTCGGAATTCCTCATTGATGATAAAACTAACCGACCCGCTGACATTCATTCCTAACTGCACTTTAGAGGCACGTGCCAGGGTGATGGTGAACAAATCCACCTCTAATTCCAGGAAGCGGGAGCGCTGGGCAGCAATGATGGTGGAACCGTCGTGTCCGGTACGCTGTTTTTTTTCCAACTGCCGGAGCAATTGCACCGGCAGCCAGCGTCGACAGTGATGTTCCCGGGCAACCATGCCCGAGGGTAAAAAAAGCTTCGACATATTAAAGAGACTGGTCAGGGTAAAGATATTTGATTCCCGACGACTGTGGAAACGAAAGAACAAGAAATCGCTGATTCCGAAGAATTGCGGCAACAGTTCCCCCAGGCGATAAGCAAACATCTCCGGGGTGACCCCAAATTGTTGAATCAGGGAAAGGAATTTTTTGGCTCGCCAGCGTTTCTCCCGGAATAATTTTTTCACCGCCCCACAGAGCACCTCCCGGTTCATCAACATTGCCCCGGCAAAATAGGAAGCTTTGAAATGGTTCAACAACTGCTCAAACGAGTGCACCCGCATCAGGGAGGATGTTTTTGCCCGGTCAGTCAAATTCAGGACCCGGTATCCGATTTCCCTTGCCAGGATGAACGCCTTCTGCCCGGGCGTCAAATTGGGATTGATAAGCAAGCGCGGTGGGGATTTTCCAATAAAAATCCACCGTAACTGATGTAATTCCGGATAGGCTGTCAGGTGTTCCTCATCGATCAGGTAACCGAAGCGCCGCATGAGGATATCTGACAGCGGTTCCGGTAGAACCGGCGGGGCGGGGGAAAGATGATGCTCGTTCCGGAAGGTTAAAACCGCTTCTTCTATCTCCGGAAAATAATTGTGGTGCATTTGCTGGTAAGAGCGCAGAGCAGCGAACAACAAATGCTCCACCCGCATGTCATAAGATTGCCCGATCTCCAGAAAAGTACGCACCAACGCCCCGGCTTTTTCCGGATCACCGGTGAGCAGGGTGAGCAGATGTTGCGGGGAAATGCCATACAACCGAAAGGGGAATTCCTGAATCACCGGGGAAGAAAGGATGGTAGAGAGCGGGTCTAATTTTCGGTGCAAACGGGAGGAGACCAGGTCATCGAAAGAAATTTCCAGTGCTTGCGCCAATTGGAAAATTTTTTCCGGCTTGGGATATTTCTTCCCTTTCTCAATTTCGCTTAGATAAGAAATGGAGAGATTGGTCTTCTCTGCCAACTCCTTGAGGGACAGCCCTCTCTCCTGGCGGAACTGCTTGAGCTTCACCCCTAAGATGAATCGCAGGTTATTGCTGTTGAACTCCATGGCTTATCTCCCGGGGGAGTGTGTTGGTGATCAGTAAGACAGTGTTCAGTGAGACAGTAGGGCAATGGTTCGTTCCGTGGGAATGGTGTATGTTCCGGCGACTCACACCCTGCCTTGTGCCTTCCATTTTATACCGAGGCCCCCCCCTTTATTCGCCCTGTCGGTCAAAAGTTCACTGCGAGCGAAAAAATACGGAAGCAATGGCGAAAAACAAAACTCTTTTTTGGCGAAATATGTTTTTAAGCGAATTTTCGCTTGATTTTAAACAGTGTTCAATTTATCTTGATGCTACCGTCACCTGCCGCCATAGCAGTGACAGGGGTTGTCCGAATCCACAGCACGATCAAAATACTTCTCGTCGAACATCAATGTCGTTTCATCAAATTTTCAGGAGAGACATTATGGCACAACATCCCCATTCCCCGCCTTCCCGGCATGTTTCCGAGGAAGAAGCCCGCCGCGTGGCAGAAGCTGCCCGCCAAACCCAATGGGAACATCCCAGCTTTCTTCGGGAATTGTTCCTGGGAAAATTCCGGCTGGATTTGGTTTATCCTTTTCCCGAGTTACAGGGGTTGGACCGCCCGGAATACCTACAATTTTACCGGAAAATGAAAATGTTGCTGGATGAAGTGGATTCCGACGCCATTGACCGGACCGGTAAAATTCCCGATGATATTCGCAACCGGTTAGCCGAGATGGGTGCATTCGGCATCAAAATTGACAAAAAGTATGGCGGGCTGGGTTTTACCCAGGCGGAGTACAACCAGATCATGAAATTGGTTTGCAGCCGTGACGGCAATATCACTGCGCTGCTCTCTGCGCATCAATCCATTGGCGTGCCCCAGCCGCTAAAACTGTTTGGCACCCCGGCACAAAAGGAAAAATACCTGCCTCGCATCGCCCGGGGTGCGGTCAGCGCTTTTGCCCTTACCGAACCGGACGTCGGCTCTGACCCGGCAAAGCTCTCATCTTCCGTGCGGGAATCCGATGACGGACGATATTACATTCTCAATGGGCAGAAACTCTGGTGTACCAATGGCACTATCGCCGAATTGTTAGTGGTGATGGCGCGCCATGAAGAAGACGGCAAGATCAGTGCGTTTATTGTGGAAACGGATTGGGAAGGGGTCGAGGTGAGCTATCGCTGTCACTTTATGGGCTTGAAGGCGATGGAAAACGGGATGATTACTTTCAGAGATGTGCATATCCCCAGGGAAAACTTACTGGGTGAACGGGGGCGGGGGTTAAAGCTGGCGCTGGTGACACTGAACACCGGGCGGCTAACCCTGCCGGCAGTGGTTGCCGGTGCCGCCAAAACCGCCCTGGAAATTACCCGCCGCTGGGCAAACGAACGGGTGCAATGGGGTCAGCCCATCGGTAAGCATGAAGCCATTGCCCAAAAAATTTCCGATATGGCAGCCGGCACTTTTGCTGCGGAATCCATAGCCGATTTGACCACTGCCCTGGCGGAAAACGATTTTGATATCCGCCTGGAGGCAGCTATTGCCAAGATGTACAACACGGAGTTAGGCTGGAAAATTGTGGATGACACGCTGCAGATTCGCGGTGGCAGGGGGTATGAGACCGCGGACTCTTTGCGCGGGCGCGGAGAACCGGGCATTGCCGTGGAGCGGATGATGCGCGATTTCCGCATCAATTTAATTTTCGAAGGCTCCAGCGAAATCATGCGCCTCTTCATTGCCCGGGAAGCGCTGGATAAGCACCTTCAGGTGGCAGGTAAACTGTTAGACCCCGAAGCCGGCATTGGTGAGAAATTGGCGGCATTCCCCAAAATTGCCTGGTTCTATGCTACCTGGTACCCCGGTTTATGGATTGGCTGGGGACGCTTTCCTCGTTATGCCTCGTTCAGCCGTTTAGCCAAACACCTGCGCTTTGTGGAGCGCTCTTCCCGTAAGTTAGCCCGGCAGATTTTTTACGGCATGCTCCGCCACCAGGCGAAGCTGGAACGAAAGCAAGCCTTTCTGGCTCGCATTGTGGAGATTGGCGCCGAGTTGTTTGCCATGACTGCTGCGGTGAGTCGTGCCAGGAAATTATTTGAAGCCGGGCATACCAATGCCCTGGAAATCGCCGATGTCTTCTGCCGGGGGGCGCAGTGGCGGGTAAACGCCCGCTTCAAAGCGCTGTGGTCTAACGACGATGAGGTGTCCTACAAATTCGCCCGTAAAGTGCTGGATCATCATTACCTGTGGCTGGAAGAAGGGGCTGCGGGATTAAAATTGGAGAAAAGTCATTCACCAACTTCCAAAGTTGATAGCCCGGATGTGTTTGAAGAACCGGTTGTTTAGAATAAAAAATGTGTTGCCGGAACGGAAGCGCCGCTTGACCTCAATCGGCGCTTCATTTTTTTGGGATGAACAACCTTCTTACGTAGACAGGTAGGATGCTATCGCCTGTTGCTCCCATTCCGGGTATTCCCACTTCTTCCTCCATCCCTCTCTACCCACTTCCTTCTGAGTCGTTACAACACAATTTTGTAATGCTCTGATAATCCCTATACCCTATACCTGAATACCCTAATCCCCCCCCTTACCCGGGGCTTCGCAGCCGTTTTAATTCCCGGTTCAATCGTTCCCATTCCGCCTCGCTCAGTTCCATCATGCTGGCGGTACGAATAAATGCCATGGCAGCCGGGTGAGAGGTGAGCATATTTTTGATCTCACTGGGCATTTTGCCGGTCAGCGCCAGCAACTCGTCCGGGGGAACATCCAGCACCCGGCAAATTCTGACAATGGTATCGGCTGCCGGGGGCGGAATGCGATCGTTCTCCAGTTTGCTGATGTAGGAAAAATCCACCCCGACCTGCCGGGCAAGCTCCCGCTGACTGATGTCTTTCAACCGCCGTAATTCCCGCAGTTTCTCTCCGAATGTATCTGCCATCTGGTAAAATCTCCTGTTCTTTCTTGCCTTGTTGACAACATAGTCAACATTGAGTAAACTGTCAACCCTTTTTTCACCTGCCAACCTTTTAATACCCTTGCAACTGATTTTCCTTTTTTGCATATTAAAATTATTTTCAAAGGCAACGGAGAAAAGTTATGTTCATCCGATTTCTGACCTTGTTGTTTCTCCTCCATATCCCGCTGTATTCCCAGACCACGGTCGCCATTAATGATTTTGAAAACCGCACCGGCAAATTTTACCTGGATGAATGGGAAAGCCGGATTCCGGAATTTCTGAAGAGTGAACTCTCCCGCTCCCGGAAACTAACGATCGTGGAGCGGCAGAATCTGAAAGCAATTTTGCAGGAAAAAGCGCTCTCCCTGGCGGGGCTAACCGATACCGCCGCGGTGCAGGAGGTCGGTAAACTGTTAGGCGCCCAATACGTTATCACCGGCAGTATTAGCGAGGTAGGGGCACGCTACCGCATCGATGCGCACATCATCAACGTCGCCAGCGGGAAGGTGATTAGCGAGAAGGTTATTTCCCCGGATACCAAATACCTGAACGAGATGGTGGAAGTGCTGGGCAACAACCTGAGGTACCAGTTAACCGGGGAGGGAAAATACCGAACCAAAAAATCGTTGAAAAAATACCCGACAACCATTGCCCTGTTGGGAACTGCTGTTTCCGTAACCGCCGCGGTTCTGGTGCACCGAAGATTTTTGGGTAAACAGGATGACTACCGTGCTGCCACCGCCCTGCAGGATTTTGATCCGCTGTATCATTCCGCCAATCGTTTGAACAAAGCCCGGTACATCCTGGCAGGGGTTGCCGGGACCGGGGCGCTCTTAACCCTCTATTTCTGGATGAAAAATCTATCACCGGATGAGGTACTTGCCGGTAGCCCACCGGTGATGCCTTATGTATCCGGCATTGACAGAGGAGATTTCCGTGTCGGCGTTCACATCGATTTTTAAACCAGGCATCCCATTCCGCCGTATTTTACCTTTCGGGGTGTGGCTGGCAACGGCATATTTTCTGCTATTGGCAGGCTGCCAGGATATTCCCCGGGATAATCCGTTGGACCCCAAAAACCCGCAAAGCAGCCGCCCGCAGAAGGTGTTGGTCGAGGCGTTTGTCAATACCAACAATCCCTTGCAATTCAACCAGTTTGCCCTAGGTGCCCTGGATTCGATTGTTCAACAAAACAGAGACCGGGTGGTAGTGGTGGAATACCATCGCAATACCCGGGATTATGACGACCCCTTTCACCTGCCGCAGAACGAATCATTATACCAGAACTATGTAAACCGGTTTGACGGGATGGTGGGGGTGCCGGATGTATTTTTCAATATCTCGGAAGCACGGGTGCAGGGCGCCTCCAGCGTGGGAAATTCCTTTATTCGGTTCAACGATGCCCTCTCTCCCCTGCTGAATCGAAGCAGCGAATTTGCGCTGGAAATCAACTATCTCCTGGACGGTTCATCGGTGATACCGGAAATCATCGTGGCAAAACTGGGCACCTCGGATGCAAACAAGTTCGTCATCAAAGCCATTTTGATAAGCGAAATCGACCAGGCATTTTTGAAACGAGTGGTGGTGGATTTCACCCGTCAGGAAGTCGGGGCGCTGGCGCACGGGGAATTTACCACCTACAACCTGCCGCCGTTAAACATGGCAATGCCGCAATATCAGCATTCGCTGGTCGTTTATATCACAGATTTTGGCAACAGCCGGGTGTTTCAATGCGACATCGAGGACGTAAAATGAAGAGAGTTGGCATGAGATTATCCCATTTGACAGGAATGCTGCTGGTGGTGATTCTCGGGACGGTTTTACTTCATTGTAATGCCGACCTGTTCAAACCGAAACCAGCGCCGGTGATTGAACAACTGCGCACCATCAACGATGTTTACCAATTCAACCCGCAAGATACGGTAACCATTGTGGTGATTGCCAGTGATCCGGATGGCGGTGTGTTGCGGTATGAGTGGTCGGCAAGCGGCGGTCAATTACTGCTGCCGGTAAACCGGGATACGGTGCGCTGGGTGGCGCCGGTGGTGGGCGGCACCTATTCAATCGAGGTGAACGTGAGCAATCAAAATGATAAATCGACCACGGATGAAATTTCCATTGAGGTGCTCTCCCGGGCAAACCCCACCGTCAAAATTTTATCGCCATCGGATGGAGCGTTCATCGTGCAATTTTCGGATATGACCATCTCTGCCAGTGCCTTTCATGTAAACGGATTGCAAAGCGTCACCCTGTTTATTAACGATTCCCTGGTCAGCACCCAGCCGCCCCACGCCGGGAGCAATATCTACGATTTCCCTTACCGGGTAAATCTGCCGGCCGGATCCAACGGGATTCGCATTGAGGCGCTTTCCACGGTGGGCAGCCTGGGACAGGATTCGGCGCGGGTCAATGTGGAGGGAATTGTGCCAAAAGCAGGGGACTAACAAACATTGTTCATTTTTCTCATCACCACGGTCACCGGGAATTGTATTCTTTAGGATGAGATCACACC
>CAYYGL010000086.1:18679-20527 GCA_964471235.1 uncultured Calditrichaceae bacterium | reverse complement strand
CGCAAAGAAGAGATTGCCATCAAAGAAGCAATTAAATTGGGAATTCCGATCTTTGCGATTGTGGACACCAATTGCGACCCGACCATCATCGACTATCCCATCCCCGGGAATGATGATTCCACCAAATCCATCGGGTTGATAACCAAAGTGTTGGTGGATGCAATTGTCGAAGCGCAGGCAATTAAAAAAGCACAGCAGCAGGAAGCTGAAGAAAGTGTGGCGAAAGCAGAAGCGGAAGCTTAATGCTACTCGGTGTTCCTAAAAGTTGCAGAACAAAATAACGAAACATAAAAATAGCAGCTATCAGGGAATTGACAACGTGTTGTTGAACCGACTCGGTCATACCGGGATAGACCAGATAATCGACCGGCTACATTCTCCAACTGACGACTGACTTACTGATTCTCTGACTTACTGATTCACTGATTACTGACTACCGGATTTCATAACGAATCCTTCTGAGTTCAAAAACATTTATTCACCAGGCTAACGGGAAAATTTATTTAGAAAGGAGTAACGTACCTATGGCTACCATAACTGCCGCGATGGTAAAGGAATTGCGGGAAAAAACCGGCGCCGGAATGATGGATTGCAAGAAAGCGTTGCAGGAATCGGATGGCGATATCGATAAGGCAGTGGAACTACTGCGCAAAAAGGGAATTGCCAAAGCCGAGAAGAAAGCTTCCCGGGAAGTGAAAGACGGGTTGGTGGAGGCTTATATTCATGCTGGCGGAAAATTGGGTGTTTTGGTTGAGGTCAATTGCGAAACGGATTTTGTTGCCAAGACGGAGGATTTTCAAACCTTTGTGCATAATGTGGCAATGCAAATCGCCGCCACCAATCCGATTGCTATCAGCCGGGAGGAAGTGCCGGCGGATATCATTGAAAAAGAAATAAACATTTATAAGGAACAGGCGAAAAGCGCCGGGAAACCGGAACATATTATTGAAAAAATTGCCCAGGGTAAACTGGATAAATTTTATGCCGAATCGGTATTATTGGAGCAGGCATATATCCGCGACCCGGAAAAGAGTGTGAAAGACTACCTGACCGAGATTATCGCCAAACTTGGCGAGAATATCACCATCCGGCGGTTTGCCCGTTTTCGAATCGGGGATGAATGAGACTGCTTTTTGTGGATTAGAACCGTATTCCCGGGGGGAGGGATGATTGTCGCCGGGGGAACGGTTTGGGAACCACCTGGTCACGAGAAAAAAATAGCCCCACCCTCATCCCGTTTATGGCGACGGTAAAAAATGGTTGAGCGTCACTTCATATAAGTTTAAGGGAGATATGGCTGAAACACCCAGATATAAACGGATTTTACTTAAGCTCAGCGGCGAATCTCTGGCAGGACCCCAAAAGTTTGGGATAAACCTTGAGATATTACGCCGGTATGCAGAGGAAGTGAAAAAAGTGGTGGAATTGGGTGTGCAGGTAGCGTTAGTGATTGGTGGCGGTAATATTTTCCGGGGTATTTCCGAAGCTGCCCGGGAGATGGACCGGGTCTCGGCAGATTATATGGGGATGCTGGCAACCGTCCTCAACTCCATGGCTATGCAAAATGCCCTGGAAAAAATTGGAGTTTACACCCGGGTACAAACCGCTATTCCCATGAATCAAATTGCCGAACCGTTTATCCGTCGTCGGGCAGTGCGGCATCTGGAAAAAGGGCGGGTGGTAATTTTTGCTGCCGGCACCGGGAATCCCTATTTTACTACCGATACGGCAGCGGTATTGCGTGCCATTGAAATCGAAGCGGAAGTAATCCTGAAAGGAACGCGGGTCGATGGCGTTTATAATGCCGACCCGGAGAAAGACCCCACTGCCATCAAATATGATGAATTA
>CAYYGL010000086.1:0-18669 GCA_964471235.1 uncultured Calditrichaceae bacterium | reverse complement strand
GAAGGTGGTGAAAGACGGATTAAGAATAATGGACCCCACTGCCATTACCCTCTCCATGGATAATAAATTACCGATTATTGTGTTTAATATGGGGAAGGAAAACAATCTCAAGAAAGTTGTTATGGGTGAACCCATTGGAACCAAGGTAAGGAGCCAATCATGACCCTCGAAGAAATTTTTAAAGATGCTGAAGATCGGATGAAGAAATCGGTGCACCATGTTCAGCACGAATTGGCGAGGGTGCGCACCGGGCGTGCCACTCCCGCATTGTTAGAAGCGGTGAAAGTAGACTACTACGGATCGAAAGTTCCGTTAAATCAGGTGGGAACCATCACAGCCCCGGAACCGCGGTTATTGGTAGTGCAGCCCTGGGAAAAGCGGATGATCGCAGAGGTGGAAAAAGCAATCCTCCAGGCGGAGTTGGGATTGAATCCCTCCAATGACGGGAATGTGGTGCGGGTGCCGATCCCGGAGTTGAGTGAGGAGCGCCGCCAGGACTTGCTGAAGTTGGTCAAGAAGTATTGTGAAGATGGTCGGGTAGCCATTCGCAATGTGCGCCGGGATGCCAATGAGCATATTAAAAAGTTGGAAAAATCCCACGAGATTTCCGAAGACAACAGCCACGACGCACTGGAAAAAATTCAGAAAATGACCGATCAGTATATCGAAGAAATCGATCAGCTCCTGGAAATGAAAGAGAAAGAAATAATGGAAGATTAAGGCACTACGCAGAACAGATTTGGAAGCTGCTAAGGGATTGAACACTTCTCTGGTAGATTCTTCCAGGTTTAGAAATTCAGGTTGAATGAACGTTATTTGAAGCAAAAGCCGGGAACTTCCCGGCTTTTTTGCGATATATCAGCGCGATGGGAATTTAGATGAGACCCACTTTTTTCATTATTGCCGGAGAGGTCTCCGGGGACAAACATGCCGCAGATTTGGTGAAATCTTTACACGCTCTATTGCCGGAAGCGCGCTTTACCGGTATCGGTGGCGAGTATATGCAGCAAGCCGGGGTGCAATTGCTTTATCATATTTCCCAATTTGCCGTGCTGGGGATTACGGAGATTATTCGCCACCTCCCTTTTCTCCGCCGTGTTTTGGGAAAAGTAAAATCGGTTCTCCGCCGAGAAGCCGATGCGGTGATTCTAATCGATTACCCCGGGTTTAACCTGCGAGTGGCAAAGCTGGCTAAACAAATGGGGCTGCCGGTTATTTACTACATTTGCCCCCAACTGTGGGCATGGGGAGGGAAGCGGGTGGAGAAAATTCGGAAATACGTGGATTTGCCATTGGTGATATTTCACTTTGAGGAACTGTTTTACCGGCGACATGGCATCCATGCCCGTTTTGTGGGGCACCCCATTGTGGAACAGCTTTATGTTGAGGAGAGCGAAGCCGCTTTTCGGGAAAAACACCACCTGCCTGCAGAAACGCGAATCGTAGGACTCTTTCCCGGATCCCGCCAGATGGAAGTAGATAAATTGCTTCCGGTAATGCTCGATTCCGTTCAACGGTTACGAGAATCCATCGAGTGTATCCCGGTTATTGGTGCCGCCTCCCATTTGCCGCTGGAGATTTATGAGAAGCACCTACCCAGGGAAGGATATTATCATCTCATCCAATCCGACATCCATGCCCTGATGAAATATTCTTATGCAGCGTTGGTAGCCAGTGGAACTGCCACCCTGGAGTTGGGTTTCCTGGAAACGCCCATGGTGGTGATGTATGCGGTATCCCCCATTACTTACTGGATGGGAAGGGCATTAATTAAGATAGATACGATTGCATTGGCAAATATTGTATTGCAGGGGCGGGTTGTACCGGAACTTATCCAACATGAAATGAAAGCGGAGAATGTGTATCATGAGTTATTGAAGTATTTTACGGATAGGGAATATTACCGGGCGGTTCAAACCCAATTAACCCGAATTAAAGAAGAGTTGGGTAACCCGGGCGCCTCCCGTCGAGCGGCTGAATCCATTGTACATTTTCTTCAAGGGATGAAAATCTCATAAACCGCAGGAAGGTTTCCCACGGAAGACGAAAGGAACGGATCCGCTGCCGACTGGTTTGGGGCGGAAAAGTTAAAAAACAAACGGTTTTACCCCATTCACCTTGGTGTATACAATTTTTCGAATGGTTTCGGTAGACAGGTAGGAAAACTCTTGCTGAAGGTCTTCTATAATTTCCTTGGGCTTCAGGTCCTCTTTCAGGGCATTGAATTTTTTGCGGATATAGTAATCCCGAACCGCCCGTTCATTGAGGAACCCTTTTTCCCATAACAGATTATAGAGTTCGTCGTCCAGAAATTCTTTTAATGGATTGCCACGCATTGCATACCTCCGCAGTTAGTGGAAAAACAATAAATTATCTAAAGAGTCATGCGTGGTATCAAACTCTTGCGATCCCATTTCCTCCGTATTTTGATATTGAATGATACCCCTTATCAAACCGGCAAATCAATAACTTAGATTACAAAAACGAAAAATTATGCCGGGCAAACCATTGGTAACTGTTCAGATTAAATTTGAAAATTATGTTTTATTACGGTTGGTAGCTAAATCGTCAATAGCCAAACAAGCATTGATGAAACATTATTATTTTTTTTATAATAAAAATCGATTGATAAAAAATCAAGGGGAAAAATTATCCCCTGTGTAATGCAGTGGCGATTTAATTGCCTACAGTCTAACAGTCTACAGCCTAACAGCCTATCATCCTACCCGCCTACTCAAAGAACACCCCTCAGTTAATTTTTTATTGTTTTTAGTTTAACTTTTTAATCCGTAATTTTAAATCTTATACCCGGTTGGGATGGGATAGTAGTTGATTACAATACTTATGCAGGTTATGGAAATCCAGGCAAAAGACATCAGCAAGCAGTTTAACCGGCGGCGGATTTTTTCGGAAATCTCCTTCCGGGTCAAATCCGGGGAATCGCTGGTGATTACCGGACCCAACGGTTCGGGGAAAAGCACCCTGGTGAAAATAATTGCCGGTTTGCTGGCACCTACTTCCGGACGGGTAGAATTCCATGATGGGGTAGAAAATGTAGAACGGGATTTTACTTATCAACATATCGGATTGGTTTCACCCTATTTACAGATGTATAAAGATTTAACCGCCTGGGAAAACCTGAGCTTTTTTGCCCGGGCGCGCAATCGCACTGTAGATGAAGCCCGTTTAAAAAAATTACTGCGGCAGGTGGGCTTGTTGGGGCGCGAACACGATGAGTTGAAAACGTATTCCTCCGGTATGCTGCAGCGGATCAAATACGTGGCTGCGCTCTATCACCAGCCGGAAATCCTGATTCTGGATGAACCCACTGCCAACCTGGATGAACAGGGCTGCCGGATGGTGTATGAGATTGTCGAGCAGCAAAAGCAAAATAAAATTTTGATATTAGCGACGAATGAACCGGATGAAGTACGATTTGGGATGAAACATGTTGCACTTGCTCTATAAAAGCCTGGTAGTGTTTCGGAAAGACATCCAGTTGGAGTTTCGTACCCGCTATGCCTTGAATGCTATCGCCATGTTTGCCATCACCACCCTGGCGGCAATTAGCTTCTCTATCGGGCCTGTTCGTCTTCAAATGACGGTATTGGCGCCCCTGCTCTGGATTATCCTGTTTTTTTCCGCCATGTCCGGGCTGGCGCATATTTTTATTCGGGAGGAAGAACAGCAAACCGCCGATACCCTTCGGCTGGTGGTGCCGCCCAATGCGGTCTGGCTGGGAAAATGGTTCTTTAACGTGGTGCTGTTGTTCGGGCTGGAAGTGATCATCGTGCCGGTTTACCTGGCAATGATGAATGCCTCGGTGGAAAACTTAAGCATTTTTTTTCCAACCCTAATCATTGGCAGCATCGGATTGGCATCGGTGTCCACCATCATCGCTGCCATTATCTCTCTTGCCAGCAGTCGTGGCGCATTATTTGCAGTGTTAGCCTTTCCGATCGCGTTGCCCATCCTGTTTACCGCCATTCACAGCACTCGGTTGGCAATGGAAGGCGCGCCATTTTCCGATTGTTTATCGGATGTTCAAGTGTTATTTTCTTTCACAGTTATTATCATTACGACGTCGTTGCTGGTGTTTGAGTTTGTCTGGAGAAAATGAAATTTTATGGGGTTCGGGTGTAAGCAATGTTTGGTGACGGTGCCTTGACATTTCAGGAATTTGTGCTGCGGGAAAAAGTACCCTTATCGGCAATTCACCGGGAAGTTCTGGAATTTTTACAGGACCGGGATGATACCGTTGTCTTTGGTGCCCAGGCTGTTAATGCCTACGAGGATGAATCCCGTATGACTCAGGATATAGACCTGCTTTCGGTCCATGCGAAAGCGTTAGCACAAGATTTGCGCAAACACCTGCGCCAGATATTCCATATCGCAATAAGACGCTGGGAATTAATCCACGGACAAGCTTATCGCTTATACCAGGCAAGAAAAACCGGCAGGCGTCACCTGATAAATATCCGAACAGTTGATACTCTGCCTGAATCGCAACGGATTGGCAGGGTATTGGTCATTTCACCAGTGGAATTAATTGCTGGTAAGGTAATTGCATATCATCAGCTAAAAAGGGCAACCGAAATTCGGCACAGACTGGCGCGATCTGGCGATGCTGCTACTGGCATTTCCGGAGTTAAAACGCATTCCCGGGGGAAGTTGGAGAAAAATTGCAGCAAATGACTGATAATGAGGAAGTATTACCGGTCTGGAAAACAATCGTGGCGCAAGAGATTCATTCACCGAACGAAGAGGATGATATTTACTAACAAAAAGGTTCGAGGCAACAGGGTATTCGTTCAATTTTGTAATATACCGTAATACCCATATCCCAATTACCCAAAGTCATTGGAGATGACAATGAGCTTGAGATTTCAATGGTGGAAGATTTTACTGGGCGTTTTTATGACAGTGGTTATTGTCGGTGCTTTTTTATATGCCCCCCGGGCAAAAGATTTGGGTGAGACCACCCGGATACTTTTTTTTCACGTCCCCTGTGCATGGATTGCCACCCTGTCGTTTTTAGTCTCGGCGATTTATAGCATTCGCTATTTGCGCAAGACAAATATCACGGATGATATCTGGGCGTATTCTTCCGCCCATATCGGCATGATGTTCACCGTGCTTGCCACCATCTCCGGCGCCATCTGGGCAAAGGAAATCTGGCATTCCTATTGGAACTGGGACCCCCGGGAAACATCCATCTTTATTTTACTGCTCATTTATGCCGCCTATTTTGCGCTTCGTTCCGCGGTAGAAGATGAACACCAGCGCGCCCGGCTTGCCGCAGTTTATTCCATCATCGCCTTTGTGACGGTGCCTTTTTTTGTGTTCATCGTACCTCGAATTTATGATTCATTGCATCCGGACCCGCTGATTAACCAGCAGGGAAAGATCAATATGAATGGCAAAATGCAGTTGGTGTTTTTTTCATCCCTGTTTGGGTTTACCGTCATTTTTTATTGGATGCTGCGGATGAAAGTGGAAATACTGCTGCTAAATCGACAAGTTGAATTGAAGTCTGTTAACCAATAGGAAAGGAGAACAATGTTCACAATCCTCACTACCGCCCTGGCAGATACGACCCTATCCGCGATGCCAGCTCAACCGTCGTCAACCGGCGGGAACATCTACGTTGTGATGACTGTTACTTTATTAATTTGGGGAGGTGTGTTTTTCTACCTCTTTTATCTGGATAAGAAATTAAATCGAGTAAAAAGAAAAATGGAACATTCTGAAACAATGGAACTATCCGAGTAACACCGTTTAAGGGAAAGGAGCCGGATAGTGTATTTTTAAAAATGAATTTCTTAGGCACCCTCTGAATAGCAGGGGAAGACGGGTATAACCAACCAAAGGAGAATGGTTATGAAGGCTAAATATATAATCGGAATTGTGTTAATTGTGGTCTTAATGATATATGCCGGGATGAATTTTAAAGGGAATCTCCGGCGCTACGTTTCGTTAGAAGAGGCGCAACATACCACCGCCACCGTACAGGTGAAAGGTCAACGGATCGCCGGAACGGAAATGTATGATCATACCAGTAAAACGTTTAATTTTAAAATGGCAGATGATTCCGGCAGGGAATTTAAAGTCATTTATCATGGGGTTAAGCCCTCCAATTTTGAAAATGCCAAAGAAGTGGTAGCCGTGGGACGGTATCACGATGGTGTGTTTGAAGCGGAACAAATCCTGGTGAAATGCCCCTCCAAGTATGAAGCGGAGACGGTGAAAGGAGTGCAATCATGACCATCGGCGTATTGTTTATCGCGACTGCCTTTATTGCTTCGGCGGTCAGTGTGGCGGCTTATTGGCTTTATTATAAAGATCGTTCCGAACCCATGCTCCGGTTAGCAAATCGGGCTTTTTATCTCATGGGGGCGGGCATAATTCTGTCCCTGGGGTTATTGCTTTATCTGATTCTCACCCACCACTTCCAGGTCAATTACGTTTACAGTTATTCGTCACGGGCGTTAAATAAATTTTACCTGTTTTCCACCCTCTGGGCGGGGCAGCAGGGCACCTTTTTACTATGGCTGTTTTATGATTTTATCTACGGCATCATTTTGATTCGCAAAGTTGCCCGTAAACAGCCACTGGTGATGGTGGTTATTTTGTTGGTTCAGCTCTCCTTGCTGTTGATTCTGCTGAAAAAAAGTCCCTTTTCCATGGTTTGGCATGTGCATGAACAAGCGCCCATCGGGTTTACCCCTCAGGATGGCGCCGGATTGAATCCCCTTCTGCAAAATCCCTGGATGGTCATTCATCCGCCCACCCTGTTTGTGGGATACAGTTCCACCGTGGTTCCCTTTGCATTTGCGATGAGTGCCATGTTTACCCGGGATTTTACCTCCTGGATTAAAGATGCCCGCCCCTGGATTATTTTTAATGTCATGGTGTTGGGTACCGGCTTAATTATGGGCGGTTACTGGGCGTATGTCACCCTGGGATGGGGCGGCTACTGGGGATGGGACCCGGTGGAAAACGCCTCCCTGGTTCCCTGGTTAATGGGAATTGGACTGTTGCATGGTTCCCTTATTCAAGGGAAACGCAACGCTTTAATTCGCACTAATTTTCTGTTAGCCGGCGGAAGCTTTTTAACCATGCTCTGGGGGTCTTTCCTGACCCGCTCCGGAGTGTTGACCGATTTCTCCGTGCATTCATTTGCCCCCTCCGGGCTATCTCTATACCTGATCCTGATCCAATTGGCTTTTACCGGCTTTTTCTTAACCGGATTCCTCAGCTTCTTAAACTATTTCCGTAAAGCGGATATTCAACCCGCCCGGTTTGAAGGGGGTATCTTTAACCGGGAGACGTTCCTGTTTGCCGGGGTAATGGTTGTTGTATTTAATGCGCTGGTGGTGCTCTTTGGTACTTCCGCTCCTTTATATACCGGCTGGTTCGGGGAAGCTTCTTCCGTCTCACCGGATTTTTACAATACCATGATCATCCCCATTGTGATTTTTATATTAATTACAGTAGGGATTGCCCCGTTGCTGGCATGGAAAACTTCCGAAATCCGTAACCTGGAAACGATTATCTGGAGTGCCGGTATCTCCCTGATCCTGACCATCCTGGCAGTCATCCTGGGATTACGCCATTTGTTGTCGATCCCCATTTTCTTCCTGGCAGTATTTGTCATCTCCATCAATGCCAAAATCACCTATTTGTTTATCCGCAGGAATTTTTCCAAAGCCGGCGGTTATATTGTGCACGTGGGAATTGCCTTCATGATAATCGGTATTCTCACCTCTTCCTTGTATGATCGGGCAGAAAAGGTTATGTTACCCCAGGGGGAATTCGAAAAAACAAGCCTGGGATATGAAGTAAAATTCGTTCGTTTTGTGGATATGCCCGATGGAAGAGACCGGGTGAAACTCCAGGTGAAGACCGATTACGGCACCTATGATGCCTATCCGCAGTTCTATTACAGCGATTACTCCAAATCCTATATGGTGTCACCGGATGTAAAGGTGAATTTTGTGAAAGACCTCTATATTTCACCGATATCTTATACCCCGGCAAGTTCTACCAGTCGTAAATTGATCAACCTGGGCAAAGGGGAATCCCAAACCATCGACAAGTTTACCATCACGTTTCATCAGTTTCAGGTACAGATGTCCAGCGATGCCCAGAAAGTCACAGCGGATTTGACAGTGGCGGTCTCGGATAATAACTATCAGAAGACTTTTGATCTCCATCCCGTTCTGGTTGCCAGACGCGGGAAAATGGACCGTACCACTGTGGAAATTCCCAATACCGGGTACCGGGTGCAGATTAATTCGGTAAATGCATCCTCGGGAACAGTGGAATTAGCCTTGCTCCTGCCGCCTCAAAATGGTCAGCAACCGAGAAGCCAATTAGCAGTGGAAATTACCGAAAAGCCGTTGATCAGTATCCTGTGGTTCGGTGCGATTGTCTTTATTGCCGGGGCATTCATTACCCTGGTGGATAGAGCCCGTAAACGGCGCTGACGTATCCACCATTTAACAACTGACACCGAAGTTGTATTGAGAAATTACGCCAGGGAAGGGGAGTTGATGCTCCCCTTCTTTACTCCACCCGGTGAGGAGTTACTTCGATCTGAACCTAATACACCACCCCCGAGGTGGTCGCTTCTCGAAGAGGTGGCAGAGAACGCAGCGGTTACAGAAAAACACTATATCACCAACCCTTATCGCAAAGCTCAAGGATGGTTGAGAGCCGGGGGAAAAAATTCTGTAAATTTCATCATAACAATTCTGCGACCGCCGCGTCTTCGCGGTTTATCCCGTCACCCACAATGGGTTGCCGCCACAACGTATCACAACGTGATCCCCTCGGGAGAGACATTGTCATTGGCAACCGTGGCTCCGTTGGAGACGGGATCCCGTTGGGATGAATGAATCTGAATAACATCAGGGCACATGATGAAAAAAGTAGCACTTGCAATAGGAACAATCCTTATTCTGGGTATTCCGGCAGTGTTGATCTCCCAATTCACATTGGATAATGTGGAGAAAGAAATTGCCCGGGAACACCCTGTCTCCCATTTGCCGGTTGAGCATCTGGTAAAAAAGCTTGCCAGCCCGGATTCATCCGCAGTGATGCTATTTGATGTCCGAAAGGAAGAAGAATACCGGGTGAGTCATTTAAAGAATGCCATCCGGATAGACCCGGAAATGAGCGGTGAGGCATTCCTCAAACAATACGGCAAGTTGCTGGAAAACAAACAGGCGGTGTTTTATTGCTCGGTAGGGAAACGGAGTTCCATCATGGTAGAACGAGTAAAATCCGTGCTTAACAAATTACAAACGGTACATCCTCGGGCGTTATATAATTTACGCGGCGGTATCTTTCGCTGGTATAACAACGGCTACCCGGTGTACAATGATAGTACGGAGACAGACAGCGTACATCCATTCAACAAAATATGGGGGCAACTCCTCCAAAAACGAAAAACAAGCCGATAGGGGATATGGTTTTCCGGCAAATGCCGGTCGTTGTGCAATTGTTGTCCACCCATCCATTATAGTTATTACCTTGAAGTATTTGATTTTAATCAAGTTCATATTATAGAAAACCTGTAATATGAAAGGTGATTAAATCGTGTCCGAAGCGCCGATAGTGACAATCTGAAAGGCAAAAAGCTTTTTTTATTCAATATTGTGAGAATTGACATTGTTCTCTCATACTTGTTTTGTAAGTTGAAACGAGCATTCCGATATGTTATATTTATCCGTTTAAAATATAAAGAATGGGATCATGAAACGAAAAAAACGTAAAATTACATTCCGATTGACCCATCGGTCTGGCATCCGGGCTGATGATTCCAGTGTGAAACGGGAAGTTTATGGCTTGCTTCTGTTTTCAATTGGGGTGTTGTTTTTTCTCTCCCTTATTTCCTATCATCAAACCGATCCGGTTACCTGGTCTCTTGGCGACAATAACCAGTACACCCGGGTACAAAACTATCTGGGGATTGCCGGGGCAACACTCGCTCGACCGGTTTTCAGTTATACATTCGGGTATGCTTCCCTGGTCTTTCCCCTGTTGATCATGATTCTGGGAATTGCCCTGATGACCAATTATTCCATCCGTCGCCTGATCCGGTTGATGGTGCTGTCGGTGGTCTGGGCATTTTTTATCTCGATAGTACTGGCGATGCCGGAATCCCTGCGAACTTTTGGCAAAACTCAAAATTATTTCCCCAGTGGATTGCTGGGCGGGATGACTTCTGACTTGTTAGCCCGTTTTTTTGGGAAATTCGCCCTTCTGTTTATTTCCGCTATTTTCTTCCTGGTGTTGTTAATGATAACCTTCCGGTTTCGATTATCGATCATCCCGATTTACCTGGCACAAATGATTCGGAAAACCATCCGGATAACCTTTACTTTTTTTAAGAATGTGTTCACCCGGCTGCGAAAAATTCAATGGCTACCGACACACCCCAACCGAATTCCTTTCCGTCGTAAAAGTAAACCAACGCCGGCAGTTGAGCAACGCCCCGAAGAACCGGTGCATGATTTATCCCACATTGATGAGTTAACATCCCCTGACACAATCCAGTCGGGGATAGCAGAGGATTACCCACCGGCTCAACCAGTGGGTTCTCCCGGTTCGGGAAATGGTCCCTCCGGTCAGGATGATCTTCCGCCGGTTGCCCCACCGCCTCAGGAAGCACCGGCTCAGGCATTGCCGGAAAGCGGCTTTCAACCGGTAGCATCGGATGATGCTTACATTTTTCCGGAAAAAGAACCGGCACCGGAGGTGAAAGAGCTCCCCCCTGATAAACCGTTCGATTACGATCAGCGTATACGCGAATCGTTATCTCAGTATGAGTTGCCCCCGGTGGAATTGCTCCGGGAGGATAAAATGGAAGGGAAAATTTCCCGGGAAGAATTGATGGCAAATGCCGATCTACTGGAAAATACCCTGGCACAGTTCGGGGTGAAAGCATTTGTCAAAAAAGTAATCGAAGGACCGGTCATCACCCTCTATGCCGTCCGTCCGGCAGAAGGGGTAAAAATAAACCAGATTGTCAGTCTGGCAGATGATTTAGCCCTGGCAATGCGCGCCAAAGGAATTCGCATGATCGCCCCCATCCCTGGTGAAGCAGCTATCGGCATCGAAATTCCCAATCGGCGTCCTTCGATTGTCTCCTTCCGCTCCATCGTCACCTCGGAAAAGTTCCAGACCCATAATGGCAAGTTGGTGTTAGGAATGGGAAAAACTATCGGCGGGGATGTATTCTGTGCCGATTTAACCCGCATGCCCCACTTGCTGATTGCCGGCTCCACCGGTTCCGGGAAGAGTGTGGGCATCAATACCATTATTGCCAGTATTTTATACCGGGTGCCGCCCAGCGATGTGAAGTTTGTGCTGATTGATCCCAAGAAACTGGAACTATCCCTCTATACCAGACTCAAGGATCATTATCTGGCGATCTGTCCGGACCTGGACGAGATTGTTGTCACCCATCCTCAAAACGCCATCATGATCTTACGCAGCGTGGTGAATGAGATGGAAGAGCGGTACGATATCTTAGCCAGTGTGGGGGTGCGGGATATTGTCTCCTTTAATGAAAAGATTGCCAAACTGGAGGAACGGGGAGAAAAGCCGGACAACATCCGCAGGCTGCCCTACATTGTTGTGATCATCGACGAATTAGCCGATTTGATTTTAACGGCAGCCCGTGAAGTGGAAGAACCCATTACCCGGCTGGCGCAAATGGCACGTGCTGTTGGAATTCATTTGATAGTTGCTACCCAACGCCCCTCGGTGGATATCCTGACCGGTTTAATCAAAGCCAATTTTCCCACCCGGATTGCCTACCAGGTAGCGACCCGCCCCGATTCCAAGGTGATTCTGGATATGTATGGTGCGGAGAAGTTAATTGGACATGGGGATATGCTATTTCTTCCGCCCGGCACCGGCAAACCGGTTCGCTTACAAAATCCATTTATTTCCACCGAAGAAATCGAAACTTTATTGAAATACATTCGCAAACAACCGAAATTTCCGCCTTACGAATTAAAGTTGATGCGGGAAAGACCCGTACCGACCGGCGCCGGGATCCGGAAATTTGAACAGGATGATTTGTTTGAAAAAGCTAAAGAAATTGTGGTGCGCCATCAACAGGGCAGCATCTCTTTGTTGCAGCGAAAATTGAAAATCGGGTATGCTCGGGCAGCCCGGTTAATTGATGAACTGGAAGAAGCCGGTGTGGTTGGCCCCGGGCAGGGAAGCAAAGCCCGGGAAGTACTCATCTCTTCTTTTGATAACGAAAAACTGTAGGATGAAATAAACCGAATGAAGAAAAAAACGTCCGTTTTGAAAAAGTCTTTTCCAATTGCCATTGTGATAAGCTTATTACTTCCGACTTTCCTGGCTGCCGCCAATGTGAATAAAATTCTGAAAGGAATGCAGAAAAAATATCGTTCTGCTCAAAAAATCAGCATCAATTTTAAAGAAGTAAATAAATTTAATTTAACCGGCACCCAGAGTGAAGTTTCCGGAACACTGTTGATGGAGGGAAAAAAACGCTTTCGCCTGGAAACCGAAGACCAGGTGCTGGTAAATGATGGAAAAACCCTGTGGCGGTATAATAAAATTGACAACCAGGTTCTGATTGATTACGCCAAAAGCGAACAACAAGACGTGTTACTCAATGATTTATTGTATAACCTGAAAGACCATTACTATGGCGAATTGATTCAGGAATACAAAGACAAAAAACCCAAACGGTTCCTGATTAAACTGGTTCCCAAACCGTCCGAGCAAAGTTTTATCAAAACCATAAAATTCTGGGTGGAAGATAAGAGTTGGGAAATTGAACGGGTGATTTACACCGATTACAATGATAATGAGACGGAATTTCTAATTGAAAAAATCGATTTTAATCCCCACATCAGTGATAAAACCTTCACATTCGTTCCACCCGACGGTACGCAGGTAGTTGATTTGAGATTTTAAAGATAGCCAATAAAGTTTTTGAGAATTTCGCCGAATGAAGATTACTTGTACCGTTTATAAACACTGTCAATTGTTGAGTAGCTTCTCTATCGAAAAAACAAACTCATTTTTGTAACATTTTAGTGCTTTGAAAAACTTAAGATATTTGCCTCATTTGATTAGAAAACTCTCCCCCTATTTCCCTCTCTTTTGGAAAGAGAGGAGGACTACCCCGAAGGGAAGGCTTTACCGGGGGGATGAGTTCCAACAGAAACCATGGTTAAATAATCCTTTTTCAGGGTGCTAAACTGTTAGCCATTTTTGTTATAGTAACTTAAGGGGCGTATTGTGGAAAATTATTCCGAAATTCAGGAGAATGAACAGCAAATAAGTATTCAGGATTATTTGCGGATTCTCTACCGGGGAAGATGGATCATTCTGACCTCTTTCCTGATCGTCATTCTTGCCACAGCTTATTTTACGTTTACTGCCACACCGGTATATGAAGCCACTGCCAAAATTTTAATAGAAGATGAGAACTCCATGGAGCGGGCACTCTTCGACATCAATTATCTGGGCAATCAGTCGATGGTGATCGCCAATCAGATTGAGATATTAAAAAGCCGTACCCTGGCAGAACGGGTGGTGTTGCGGCTGGAATCGGCAGTATACCGGGATTCTCTCCAGATTTTTCAACCGAATTCCAATGGAGACTACATGGTGCTAAAGGAACAGGTGGATTGGATTCTGGATCACATGAAAGTCACCCCCAAGCAGGAAACGGATGTAATAGAGATAAACTTTACCGCCCGTTCCCCGTTCGAAGCCGCCCGGATTTGCAACGAAATAGCCACCACTTACCAGCAGTTGGATAAGGAAAACAATCTGAGTGAGTTTAAAGAACTCCGGCAGTTCCTGGAGTTGCAGCTTCGCAAAAAAGGGGAAGAGTTAAAGCAATCGGAAGAAGCCTTGAGAATGTACCGGGAGCGGGAGAAGCTGGTTTCCCTGGATGAATCCACCAAAGAACTCATTCAACATCTGGCGGAAAGCCAGGCCGAACTGGAAGCCACCATGGTGGAACTGGAATCGGTTCAGGAACAGAAACGAAATATGGAAAAGCAACTGGAGGAGCGACGAAAATCTCTGGTGGGTGAAGTGACCCAGGTTTCCAGCCCGTTATTGGTGGAGCTTCAGCAGGAATATGCCAAGATGGTCAATGAGAAAGTGAAATACGAGGCGCTGATTGCTCAGGATCATAGCATTGATCCCCAGGAATACCAGATGGAACTTCAGAGCCGCGCCAACCGCATTAAAGCGGTTCAAAAACGGCTTCAGGAGGAAGCCCAACGGATTGCCAATACCAGTATGGTTTCCGATCCCCTGGAAATTGCCCAGGATTTAATTGCATCCACCTTGCAATTGGATACCAAAATTAAAGGTCTCCGGGCAAAGATGGATGCCTTGCAGGAAGTAATCAGTCAGTATGAAAGTCAAATGGAATTGTTGCCCAACCAGGGGCTGGAGTTGGCACGGTTGCAACGTCAGGTGCAGGTCGATCAGAACACCTATATCCTTCTGAATCAGAAACTGGAAGAAACCAAGATAGCCGAAGCCGGGCAGCAGGAAACCATTCGAATTGTCGATCATGCCATTGAACCGGAATACCCGATTAGTCCGAAGAAAAAACTGAATTTGTTGTTGGGCGCAATTGTGGGATTGGGATTGGGAATTGGAATTACCTTTTTGATGGAATTTTTTGATGATTCCATCAAAAATCCGGATGAACTGGAACGCATGGGCTTTCCTATTTTGGCAATTATTCCACAAATCTCCGCCGATGAGATAAAAGTGAAGCCCATTGGGGTAAATGGGAACGGAAATAAAGAATTGCTGGAAGGTCATCAAATTGAATCCCGGCTGATTACCCATTTCGATCCCAAATCTCCGATTTCCGAAGCGTATCGTACCCTGCGAACGAATATCCAATTTCAAAGTTTAAGGAACAATGAAAGCACCATGATAATCACCAGTTCTGCGCCTAAAGAAGGAAAATCCACCACCCTGGCAAACCTGGCAATTACCATGGCTCAGATGGGAAGTCGAACGCTATTGGTGGATACCGATTTACGTCGACCGGTGATCCATTCAATTTTTTCCCTGAAAAAAGACAAAGGGATAACCAACTACCTGATGGGTAAGATGATATTTGAAGATGTGGTGAAAACCACAATTGTGGATAACCTGTATATCGTTACATCCGGACCACTTCCGCCCAATCCTTCCGAATTACTGGCGTCCAAACAAATGGATGAGTTTATTCAGATTGCGAAGGATAATTTTGACATCGTACTGTTCGACAGCCCGCCGGTGATTGCGGTAACGGATGCGGCGATTTTAAGCACCAAAGTTGACGGTGTGGTACTGGTGATTCGTGCCCATCAAACCCCGAAGGATGCCGTTAAACGAGCCAAAACGTTGTTGGATAATGTGAATGCGCCGGTCTTGGGGTGCTTGCTCAACAGCGTCAATATCGAGCGGGCTTACGGTTCCTATTACTATTATTACTACTATCATTATTACAGCTATTATGGTCACGACCTGAAGCGTCATAAACATCCGAAAATGAGTTAAGATTAAGAGGAGAGAAGATGAAGCTTACAATTGTGGGAAGCGGCTACGTGGGATTGGTTGCCGGTGCCTGTTTTTCCGAGAGCGGTAACCATGTGATTTGTATGGATAAGGATGAGAAGAAAATCCACATGCTCAATGACGGTCAAATTCCTATTTATGAACCGGGATTGGACGTCATGATTCAGCGAAATCAGAACAATGGAAGACTTACCTTTACCACCGACATGAAGATGGCGGTGGAGAAATCGGACATTATATTTATTGCCGTGGGAACGCCTCCCGGAGAAGACGGCTCAGCCGATTTGTCTCATGTGCTATCGGTTGCGAAGTCTATCGGGAAGCACATGACCAAATACACGATCGTGGTCAATAAAAGTACGGTTCCGGTTGGCACTGCCGATAAGGTGCGGGAGGTCATTAAAAAAGAAACCGATGTCCCGTTTGATGTGGTCTCCAATCCGGAGTTTTTGAAAGAGGGGGCGGCAATTGATGATTTTATGTACCCCGATCGGGTGGTCATTGGCACCAGTTCTCCCAAAGTGGCAGAGATTATGCGGGAGTTATATTCGCCTTTTGTGCGCACCGGAAATCCTATTATCATCATGGATGAGCGTAGTGCAGAGATCACCAAATATGCCGCCAATTCCATTTTAGCGACCAAAATTTCATTTATGAATGAAATTGCCAATCTTTGTGATTTAATCGGCGCTGACGTGGAGATGGTGCGCAAAGGAATCGGATCGGACAAGCGGATCGGGTATTCTTTTATTTTTCCCGGTGTTGGCTATGGCGGTTCTTGTTTTCCTAAGGATGTGAAAGCAATTATCCGGACGGCAGAGGAGTATCATTACGATTTTAAAGTGCTGAAAGCGGTGGAGGAAGTTAATAACCGTCAGAAAAGCATCCTGATACCGAAAATTCTGAGTCATTTCAACGGCTCCGTAGAAGGACGAACCTTTACCATCTGGGGGTTAAGCTTTAAACCGAAAACCGATGATATGCGGGAAGCCCCTTCGATTGAAATCATCAAAGAATTGCATCGCCTGGGAGCCAAAATTCGTGCCCATGATCCGGTCGCCATCAGGGAAGCCCAAAAAGCCGGGCTGGGTGAATTTGCCAGTTTCCATGAAGATTATTACGAAGCCTTGAATGACTCTGACGGTTTGATCCTGGTAACGGAATGGCTGAATTACCGTGAACCGGATTTTGACCGGATGAAAGAGATAATGAATACCCGGGTTATTTTTGACGGGAGAAATATCTATCAACCTGAAAAAATCAAAACCCTTGGCTTTGCATATTACGGTATTGGTCGCCGCTAATGTGGCATAGATGAACGACCGTGAGGAACGGATTCATCCTTAAAAAAGGAAGAAAGGAACAGAATGGAGTTGTTAGAAAGAATTAAAAAGCATGAGGCCGTAATCGGAGTGGTTGGGCTGGGTTACGTTGGTCTGCCGTTAATTCTGGAATTTGTAGAGGAATCGTTCCCTACCGTGGGGTTTGATATTGATGAATCGAAAGTCGAGCAGTTAAATCATGGCACCTCTTACATCAAGCATATCTCCAATGAACGGATTCAACATGCCGTTTCTCAAAATTTGTTTCGAGCAACTTCGGATTTTAGCAAATTACGAGAAGTAAATTGCATTCTGGTATGCGTGCCTACCCCATTGACCAAACACCGGGAACCGGATATTTCATATATTGTGAACACTTCCGAGACCATAGCCAAATACCTCCGGAAGGGGCATCTGGTGGTTCTGGAGAGTTCCACCTTCCCGGGAACCACAGAAGAAGTGATGCGCCCGATACTGGAGAAATCCGGTTTAAAATGTCATGAGGATTTTTACCTGGCATTTTCACCGGAGCGAGAAGACCCGAATAATCCCAAATATTCCACTCGTACCATTCCCAAGGTGGTAGGTGCCAATCACCCTGTTTCCCTCGAGCTGACCCGTACGTTATATGATCAAGTGATTGTGAAAACCGTACCGGTGAGCAGCAGCCAGGCAGCGGAAGCCACCAAACTGCTGGAGAATATTTTTCGCAGTGTGAACATCGCCCTGGTGAACGAGATGAAGGTGATTTTAGACCGGATGGGAATTGATGTCTGGGAGGTGATTGGGGCGGCATCTACCAAGCCGTTCGGGTACATGCCCTTTTATCCCGGTCCCGGGTTGGGCGGGCATTGTATTCCTATCGATCCCTACTACTTGACCTGGAAAGCGCGGGAATATGACATCAGCACCAAATTCATTGAATTAGCCGGGGAAGTGAATACCGATATGCCCTACTTTGTGGTCAATAAGGTGGCGGATGCCCTGAATGACCAGGGGAAGAGTATAAAAGGTGCGCATATTCTTTTACTGGGAATGGCTTATAAAAAGGATGTGGATGATCTCCGGGAATCCCCTACTCTAAAGCTGATGCAGATTCTGTTAAGAAAAGGCGCCGAGGTGGATTACAACGACCCCCTCATTCCCGAATTGTGGACCATGCGGCATTATAATTTCAAAAACAAAAGTGTGGAGTTGACCCCGGAAAACTTACGGTCCTATGATGCGGTGGTCATTTCTACCGACCACTCTGCTTACGATTGGAACACGATTGTGCAGCATTCTCAACTGGTGATTGATACCCGGAATGCCACGGTGAATGTGAAAGAAAACCGGGAAAAGATTTATAAGGCGTAAAAAAAGTCGTGGTGTTGTTTTCTGTTCGACAAATCGATATTAAAAAAAGGCGGTTCATCAACCGCCTTTTATCGTTAAAATAAGGCTAATAACCTCTCTCAGGATTACGCCTACCTGTCCAATCCGGAAGAAGCGCATCCACACTCGATAAATTCCGCTCCGATCTCCAATATTTTTTGTCCAACTTCCCCATCTCTGCTGCCAACCGTCGTTATTTTACCGATACAACCGTTCCCCCGGTGATGGTTAACAGCGCTTCCGGTTTCAGCTTAAACACCGCATTGGGGGTGCCGGCTGCCGCCCAGATGACATTGTATTGCAACAGATCTTCATCTATGAAAGTTTGCAACGGGTGAATATGGGCAACCGGGGGCACACCGCCAATCGCAAAACC
>CAYYGL010000085.1:0-20693 GCA_964471235.1 uncultured Calditrichaceae bacterium | reverse complement strand
GTTTTTTGGGGCGGGAGGGGTTGGGTGAGGTGAAAAAACAACCACTGAACCATGACTAAGAACGAATGAAATATAAAACATCAAATTTGCAGGGATAGCTGAATAGTTACGAAAATTGCTCCCAGTAGGAAAGTCAACCAATGTGTTTATTCCCCGTTGTCATTGCCTTTGAAAAACAATTGTAAAAATTTGGGTAATTTTTCCCATTGGATAAAAGTGGTTTCCCTTACCGTTCGAATGGTGAGGTAGATGCCGAACAAACCCACCAAAATATTGGGTGACCACATTGCCAATGCCGGATGGATTAATTGTCGGTCTGCTAATTCCTCGCCGCCGATTAAGCATGCCCAATATAACAGAAAAAAGCCCACACTAAAAGTTACCCCAACTCCCAGGGACCCTTTCCGGGCCCGAATCCCTAATGCTGCTCCAATAAACACAAACACAATACAGGCAAAAGGGATGGAAAATTTTTTATGTACTTCCACCTCATACTTATAAATTTCACCTTTCATTTGCCGGAGGCTGCGTAAACTTGCCTGAAGGGACTGCACCACCCCCTGCATACTACGCGAAGCACGGGAAATGGCTCGTCGTCTTTCCGAATGGGTTAAACGAACGGTATCTCTTGCGGCGACATTAAGAAGTTTTTGCAAAGTGTCGGGTGGGATCATTACTCGTTGAACTTGCTCCCGGGTCTTATCCATCTCTTTGGTAATTGAGCGACGGAATGCTTCTATTTTATCGAGCATGGTGCGGATGTTCATCTCCCGGTCGCCTCGTTGGACATTCTCCACTCGTTTAAAAATTTGATCGGTCGCCGGAATATAAAAAATGTTCTTTGAAAAATTTATTCGTCGATATTCGGAATAATCCCGACTTTCAATTTCATGAATTTCGCCATCAAAAAGCGTAAATTCCAGTCGTTGCCGGACTTTATCAAAAATTAAGTACCCGGTTTTTGCCACCACAATCCGCTGCATTTCCGGAGTACTCAGGTCAAATATGACAACTCCTTTTAACTTATCCGCACCGTTTTCAGGATAATCCGGCTCCAGCAGATTGCTCTTTTTTGCCAACTCCCGGGACAACGGTTTTTCGATTCCCTCCACCAGAATATTAAAATTTTTCAGTTTGATGTAGAGTCCTTCTTCCAACTCCAAAGTGGGCTTCTTGCGGCTGATGCTCGTCATCAAAATCCGTGCCCGATGATTAAATTCCGGCAGGATAGCATCATTATACCAGATCATCACCAGGGTCAAAAATATCCCGGCGTAAACCGCCGGACGTATCACCTGGTAGAGATTAATACCGGAGGCTTTGAAAATGGTAATTTCATTATCTGCCGACAGCCTGCCAAACGCCATTAATGAGGCAATTAATACTGCCATCGGTACTGCCAGTGCTAACATCCAGGCTAAGTTTAAATAAACAAATTCCAGGATGGTTGACACCGATAACCCTTTCCCAAATATCTTACCAATATATTGAACAATAAATTTAATAATGAATACAAACATTATGACCGACAGGGAAAAGAAAAAGGGCCAGATATGTTCCTTAATAATGTAACGATGAATAATCTTCATACAGGTTTTGCCGATAAAATAAGTGACCGCACTTTAGCGAAAGATGTCATATTTTAGTGCTTCATAAAAACAAGGGATCCATTGGTAACGGAACAAACAGCCGGGTTACGTTGGGGCACATCTGCTTCTAATGACGTGCTTCCCCTTTCCGGAAAATCAAGGCTTTCAATTTAAGCTGATGAATGTTATTCCCCAAATACAAAATGAACGCAACTTTCCGGTCACGAATTGGGATAAACACGCAATCTGAAGATACGGACAGACCAATGAGGTGATGGAAGCAATTGTAAGCCACTTCGCTGACAGAAACTTCTTTTTCAGGTATACATCCTATACAACATTTCAGGTGTAAAAATGAATGAATTCAAAACCATGACCGTTGTTGAGGAACTCCAGGACATTTTACGGTTATTAGACCGTTTTGTGGGGCATTATCCCATCTATCTGTATCTGGTGGATTCGGATAATACCCTGGTGTGGTTCAATCAATACATGTCGGAACAACTTCCGGAATTTCACGTGGGGCAGAAGCTAAAATGCCGGTCCAGCTTGTGGCGTTGTGAAGAGACCTGCGAGGAATGCTATCCGGAAAACAAAACTCTCCCCAATGAAATCGAACGGCATTTGATAAAACGGATCTCGCCGGATACCGGAGAGGAGATATATCTGGAATTTATCAGCCTTCCGATACATCGGGTAGAGGGGCGAATTGAGGGTATTTTGCGCCTGGGCATTGATGTTACCCGAAATGAGAAGCTGCAAGAACAATTACGGAAGAAAGAGAAATTGTTCAGTGCCATCATCAACACTTCCACCGATGCGGTAATTTTTTTGGACGAGCAGAATATTATCCGAAGTTGGAACAAAGGGGCGGAAGATATCTTTGGCTGGACTGCCGAGGAGATTATTGGAAAATCCGCTTTGCAGTTAATTCCCAACGAGTTAATCGAAATCGGGGAACCGGCATATTTTCGGAAAGAGTTGAGTTCCAAAGGATTTATCAAAAAGTACGAAACCCAGCGATTGCATAAAGACGGGCATCCGATTTATGTGGATATCTCCAGCACCACTATTTATGATGAAGCAGGGAATTTCGTCGGTACCTCTGAGATTATAAAAGATATCGACGACCGGAAAGAATTGGAATTTGAGTTACTCCGCACCATCCTGGAATTGTCCAAGCTCAATGAACTTAACGAAATACTGCATAGCACGTATGACGAAAAGGAAATCCTCCGGATTATCCTGATCGCCATTACCGCCGGAGAAGGTCTCCGCTTTAACCGGGCCTTTGTGGTGCTCCTGGATAAAAAAGAAGAAATGCTTAAGGGGGATTTAGCCATCGGACCTTCCGATCGGCAGGAAGCCAACCGCATCTGGAATGAGCTGAACAGGGATTACCACTATCTCTCGGATATCGTTAAAATTTACCGGATAGATCTGGAAGGAACCGATCGGAAAGTGAATGAAATTGTGAAACAGATTTCCGTGCCATTGGCTGAAAAAAATCATGTTTTCGTTCAATCCCTGATGCGGAAACGGGTTTTCAAATTAAAGAATGGTGTTTTTCCAGAAAACGAGTCATTCGATCTAAAGATCGGGAACACGGACTTAATCTCACTGTTAGACAACGATTCCTTTGTGATTGCCCCCCTCTTCACCAAAAAGGAATCATTAGGATTGATCATTGCCGACAATTGCATCAATCGACGGGAAATTACCCCCGAGGATGTGGAAGGCTTGAAACTATTCGCCAACCAGGCAAGTTCTGCCATCGAGAACGCGCGTCTCTACCGGGACCTGGAAAACCGGCTTCGGGATTTGCAAGATGCCTACCAACAACTGGAAGAGAATCAGGAGAAATTACTTCGGGCAGAGCGGCTGGCAGCTATCGGGGAAATGTCTGCCAAAGTTGCCCATGAAATTCGCAATCCCCTGGTCTCCATCGGGGGGTTTGCCCGATTAATTGAACGAAAAATCACCGCAGATTCAAAACTAAAACAATACGCCGGCATCATTAGCGAACAGGTCAGCAACCTGGAAAATATCCTGAACAATATTCTGGCGACCGCCAATCCACCCAAACCTCAGCAAAACCTGGTTAACCTTCAACACCTAATCGAGCAGGTGATAACGATTCTTAAAAATGCGATCAAACGCCGGGAGATAAAGCTTTCCGTAAATATGCCGACAACAGAATTGTTCTTACAGGGCGATCAGAAGTTACTCCATCAGGCGTTTCTGAATTTATTGAAAAACGCTATCGAAGCACTTGATGAGACCCAGGGAGAGAAAGAAATTTCTATCCGGCTCGAACAAGCCGATCACCATGCCAACCTTCAGATCTCTGACAATGGTCCCGGAATACCGGAGAATTTGATCAACAAAATTTTCCAGACTTTTTTTACTACCAAATCCAGTGGTACCGGGTTAGGGCTTTCGATTGTTCATCAAATTGTAGAAGCGCATAAAGGAACCATTTCCGTAAAAAGTACTGCCGGGGAAGGCACCACCTTCTATTTGCAGTTTCCCTTAATCGAAGACCAATAGACTTCCCGGAAACACGGCATTCAGTTGATAATTATTTGATGATATAGCTCCTCAGGGGTGAGACATTAACGGAAAACTCTGTTCCCTTTCATTTACACAGGAGGTAGAAAAATGGCAAGAGTATTGATTGTTGAAGATGAAGAAGCGCAACGGTTGTTGTATGAAGCGGAAATAAGCGAATTGGGGCACGAAGTGATTTTAGCCAGTGACGGCGTGGAAGCCGTGGATAAAGTGCGAGAATATAAACCCGACGCCGTTATTCTGGATTTAATGATGCCCAATATGCACGGGTTAGATGCCCTGCGGAAAGTGTTAAGCATCAAACCCACCATTCCGGTGATCATTCATACCGCCTATTCTCATTACCGGGAGAATTTCATGAGTTGGGCAGCTGAGGAATATATTGTGAAGTCATCCGATTTGAGCGAGTTGAAAAAGGCCGTTAAAAGAGTCCTGGCTCCTCAGGTGTCGTTTCCGAATTAACGTGGGTTCCACATCACTTGAAATACACACCCATGAAACAGATTACGCTGATTGACAGGGATGCTGGGTCATCATACAAAAAATCTGCGAAAATCCGGGTCCATCCCCGTTCGTTTTTCTGATGTCGAACAGACGTTCATATAGGCACCGATAATCGTTAAAGAACGTTATGGATGTCGTTCTCAGGAGTTCCCGGGCAGTGATGAACGGGTATAGAACAGGATCAGGGTGCTTCCTTTACCAGATAATCAGAATTGCCCCGAGGACGATCAGTAGCGTTGCCAGGAGATTGCGGAAGATCCCCTTTTCTTTAAAAATCAAATAGCCCAATATAACGCTCACAATCACACCGGCTCTTTTAAAGGCGATCACATAACTGACGTCCAGATATGTCAATGCCCTGAACTGGCAGATTGCCATTATGCCGGTGATGGCGCCGAGAATGGCGAGCCGGTAACCATAGCGCGGCATCCGGGCAAAGAAATGACGCTGTTTGATGAGAATATATGGCAAATAAGCCCCCGCCAGTAATACATGAATAATTAAGGCATAAAATTGAGGAGAACTGCTGCGCACTGCGACTTTTTCCACTGTGGCGGAGACCGACCAAATAAGAGCAACGAATGCCATATAACGGGATCCCTTCTCTCGATATAAATTCAAAAAAGGCAGCCAGATTGATTTACCCCGGGCATGCAGCCCATAAACCCCGGCAATTATCAAAACAATTCCCATCCCACCTTTTATCCCGGGTAATTCATGCAACAGTAAAAACGCAATCGGGATAGTAAACAGAGGCGTTAAAGCGGTGAAGGGCATGGTTAGGTAAAGTGGAGACAGAGAAAGCGCCCGAAAGAATACTATCCAGGCGAAAATATTAATGATAAAACTGGTGCCGGTTGCCCATACAAAATTAACCCAATCGATTGCGGGAAATCCGCTTAACATTAACAAGAGGAGAATAAACGGAAGAGCAAAGGTAAAGTTTGCCCAGGCTAACAGAGTAGCCGGAAAAGCATTGGAAACGGATTTTCCATACGTGCCCTGAAGCCCGAACAGGACACCGGTGAATATGGCAAAGAGATAGCCGATTGTCATTTATCCGATCATTGCTCAGCGGCAGGTTACGTGTAAGGTTATTATTGGGATTTACGTGTTTTTCTATTCTGTCAAACAATACTCGGTCAGTTTGGTTTTGAGATAGGCAAACGCCTCTTCCGGGGTATTGGAAAAATGAATCAGGTTCAAATCTTCCGGTTCAATCATCATTTCGTCCACCAACATCTCAAAATTGATAAACCGTTTCCAGTAGTCTTCACTATAGAGAACCACCGGCATTTTCTTTTCGATTTTTTTGGTTTGCAGCAGGGTTAACACTTCCCATAGTTCATCCATGGTACCGAACCCACCCGGAAACACCACCAGCGCCTTGGCGAGGTAAATAAACCAGAATTTCCGGGTAAAGAAATAATGAAATTCGAAATTCAGTTCGTCTGTGATGTAGGGATTACAATCCTGTTCGGAAGGGATGGAAATATTCAAACCGATAGAACGACCGCCAGGGACTTCAAAAGCGCCGCGGTTGGCAGCTTCCATAATGCCGGGTCCGCCGCCGGAGGTGATCAAAAAACGGCGCTGGGTGTTATGGAGATTGAGAGACCACTCTGTTAACATTCGGGAAAGGGTACGGGCATCTTCATAATATTGCGACAATTCGTATCGCTTTTCCGCCTTTTTGAGTAATCGCCGATTCTCTTCGGTGCTCGATTGCTCATAGCGAGCAACCAATTCATCCAATTCTTTCCTGGCTGTCTCCCGATCCAACAACCGTGAGGAGCCAAAAAAAACTATGGTATCCTCCACATGTAATTTTTGAAACCGGGTTAATGGTTCCAGATATTCTGCCAGTATTCGGATGATTCTGGCTTCCCGGCTATTTAAGAAATCCATATTTTTGTAAGCTTTTTCCGGCTTTTTCGCCATGTCTAATCCTTTACATTATCGATAATCGCGCTGGTAAATTCTTTGATAAAGCGCGAATGTTCCGCAGTAATGATATTGTCGTCCACCGCAACATGATCGTGAACATGATGAACGCCTTTTTCATCAAAAATCAGGGTAGAGTCGTAATCCGGATAGACCGTCGCCTTTCGCCCTTCCAGCACTCCGGCATTCGCTAAAGACACCGGGGCGTTGGTAATTGCGGCGATCAACTTGCCTGCCCGGGCAAATTTTCGCAATACCTCATGGGTATCCACATCATCCCATAAATAGACCCGTGCTCCATAACCACCCACCAATACCAGAGCATCAAATTCCTCCGGTGCCAGGTCATTAATTTTGCAATCCGGGGCAACGTACCCGCCCAATCTCCCCAACGCTTTTTCCAGGGTGTTGCTGGCAACACTGATATCCGCCCCTTCCTTCTCCAGTGTTTCATACAGGTATTGAAATTCTTCCATGTTGAAATTTTTTTGACCGACAATGATAGCAATTTGTTTGTTGTCCAACTGTCCCATTTCTGCCTCCTTTTCACATAATTGAAATGTCTACGGCTCCAGAACTTCCGGATTAACGATTGATATTGGTTTTTTTCCCTGAAAATAACGAATGATATTCGTGGCGGCAATTTCCGCCATTTTATCCCGCGTTTCAAAAGTAGCACTACCCAGGTGTGGCGCCAATACCACGTTGGGTAATTCTGCCAGACCGGGAGTGAGCGCCGGTTCATGCTCAAACACATCCAAAGCCGCCCCGGCAATTTGGTTATCCTGCAAGGCTTTTAGCAATGCCTGTTCATCGATGATGGCCCCCCGGGCGGTATTAATGAGATAGGCAGTCGGTTTCATTTGGGCGAGTTCGTTCGCTCCGATAAAATGTCTGGTTTCCGGCGTAAGCGGAAGATGAATACTGATAAAATCGGAATGGCTTAGCAATTCCGGAAGGAGAACTCGTCGGGCATTCAATTTCTGCTCCAGGTACTCATTCCGCCCCCGGTTCAGGTACAAAACCGACATCTTCCAACCGACTGCGCGCTCCGCTACCGCAGTTCCAATTCGCCCGGCGCCGATAATTCCCAGTGTTTTCCCCACAATATCCGCCCCGCGCATAAACAACGGGTCCCAACCATGAAACTGCCCGCTGCGCACCACCCGGTCTCCGGCAACCACCTGGCGCGCTACCGCCAACAGCAATGCCCAGGTAAAATCCGCGGTAGCTTCCGTTAAAACTCCCGGGGTGTTGGTCACGGCAATTTTTCTCCGGGTAGCAGCAGCAATATCAATATTATCATACCCCACTCCATGATTGGAGATGATTTTCAGGCGGGGTGCCTGTTCCATGACCCTCTCGGTTACCGGGTCTGTCACCAGGCACAGTAGTCCGTCGGCATCCCCGATGCGGCTGCTTAGAACGGCTTCCGTGAGCGGCACGCTATCCGAATAGATTTCCACTTCAAAATGATTGCGCAACAAGTCAATCCCGATTGGCGGTATATGTCGGGTGATGAATATCTTCACGATGCCACTTATTGTTGGTTACTGAGATCTATCTTTCCCCATTACGGAACGGCTATCCGCAAAAAATAATAATACGTATTTTCCACCGGGAAATCAACACGAGAAGGAAAGAGGTGCCCGCTCTTTTCAGTCGTTTCTCAACAAAAATACCCGATAGCCCTTGAGGCAAGAAAGGCTATCGGGTATGTGGTCAGCAACCAAAACGGTTTATTTATGAACGGCTAAAATTTCCTGATATTGCTCCATATCATGCAGCACGGAGACTGCTTTTTTTACCTGGTTATCGTACGACAACATCACCTTTATTCTGGCAGCGGAGCCGTGCAATTGTTCCGCCAGTTCCGCTTCCAGAAACTGCGCTACGATTTCCCGGTCTGTCTGAAATTTTTTCATCTTTTCATTGCGCAGCTTTTGTAAAGCCACCATAACCAGGTCCTGAATATCAGGGTCATAATTCTTTTTTTGCGCTGTTTCCAGAAAGGAACTTAGCTCCTTTTCTCCTTCCAATTCGAAGGTGAAATTTTTACTCTTCACAAAATCCTGAAATTCCCGGATAATCTCGTCAGTGACAGCAATTTTAGGTTGCGATTTTACCTCCGGATGACGGGTTAAATAATCAACTGCAAAGGAAAACAAATATCCCCGGGAGGTCAAACTGTAGAGGAATGAATCGTATTTTTTACCGGGCGCTTCCACATCCGGTTTTACACCTCCACCGCCATGTACAATTCGACCATTTTTGGTGTAATAATCAATTCTGGGGTTATATTCGGAACTGTCCTGAAAGTTGGTAAAGATATCGGAATCTTTTTTATAGTCTTCTTTTTGAATGGAACGCCCGGAAGGGATATAATACTTGGCGGTAGTAATTTTCAGATACGCCTGGGAGACTTTATCAATTGGAAAGACTTTTTGCACCAGCCCTTTGCCAAAGGTTTCGGCACCGACCAGCACGCCGCGGTCTAAATCCTGGATGGCTCCGGAGACAATCTCGGAAGCACTGGCACTGGATTGATTGACTAACACGACTAACGGCTGGGTGGGCAGTAACGGAATCTCTTTGGTATAAAATTTATTTTCATTTTCATGAACACCCCGGGTGGAGACCACCAATTCACCGGGGGGGAGAAAAATGTTAGCAACCTCAACGGCTGAAGTCAGCAGACCGCCCGGATTGCCCCGCAAATCCAGAATCACCCGTTCAATAGGTGCCTGGGATTGCAGCTTGCGAATCGCTTCTTTCAACTCTTTACCGGCTTTATCGGAAAAAGCCGATAGCCGAAAATACGCTGTTCCGGGTTCAAGGAAATCGGCATAAGTGACATCCTTTAATACAATCTCTTCCCGGGTCAACTGGATGGTAAACGGTTCTTTGATGCCCGGCCGCTTAATTTCCACTTCTACCCTGGTTCCCACCTTCCCGCGTAATTTTTGCGAGACTTTTTCCAGGGAAAGATCTTTTACCGATTTGCCATCTATTTTGACAATCACATCTCCGGCATGAATCCCGGCTCGTTTTGCCGGTGAATCTTCCATGGGAGTAATCACCGTGACCTGATTATCGCGGATACTGATTTCCATCCCCACCCCACCGTATTTTCCGCGGGTGATCATCCGCATCTGCTGGGACCCCGGGTCTTCAAAAAACACGGTGTACGGGTCAAACTCTTTTAACATCCCATCGATGGCGGCTTTGCTGAGTCGCTGGGGGTCCACTTCATCCACATAATTGCGAGAGACTGCCTGGAACACCTCTTTCAGATAAAACAGCCCCCGGTCTATTTTCAAATAGATATCATCATTACTGGCAAAAGAGACGTTTAATAGCCACCCGGCGCTAAAAAAGAGGATGAGGGTCAGCAACAGGGCAAAATATTTACGACGCTTAAACATAAAAAACCTCCAAAAATTACTTTTTGAACCCGGACCGGTGATAAGGGGTTCCTTTAACCAATTCAGACCGTGTGCTTTCTAAAATATAGAGTCGGTTTAAATTTCCCGTAGCTTAAGTTACATTCTTGTCATTCAAATGCCAAATTATTCGAAGGTGTTCCCAAATTTCATCGGCAACGTCCTCTTCCGATTTTTCCCCGTTGATGATGATGAAACGGTTTGGGAATTCGCTGCACAATTTTTGGAACCCTTCCCGGATGGCATGATAAAAAGAAATTTTTTCGCTTTCCAGCCGGTCCCTGCGCCGCCGGGCTTTTTGATGCCGACGATACGCTTCTTCCGGAGAAATATCTATCAGAAACGTCTTATACGGGGTTAAGCCGGAAGTGGCGAACCGATTCAATTGATTGACGAACCGGATATCGAGATTTCGTCCATAGCCCTGGTAAGTTGTGGTGGAATCGTAAAACCGGTCGGCAATCACATATTTCCCTTCGTTCAGAAAAGGGAGGAGTTTCTCATGCACCAATTGTGCCCGGGCAGCGGAATAAAGCAGTATCTCGGTGCGGGCATGCATAATATGTAAGGCCGGGTCTAACAGCAACTCCCGAATTCTCTCCGATATTTCGGTACCACCCGGCTCCCGGAATACGTGTACTTCAAAATTTATTTTCTTCAGAGATGCGAGCAAACGGGAAATTTGAGTGGTTTTTCCGGAAAAATCAATCCCTTCGAAAGAGATGAATGTTTTATATCGTTTCATCAGGTTCATTCCATAACGTTATCTATACATCCGGTCAACATCCGGGGAACTAAAAAAGTTTTTTCCCTCGCCACTTCTTCTGGCGAAAGCGCCAGGAATTTACGGTTAAGCGAAAACTCTCATCCACGCCCTGGGTAATCCACAACCCCATCAAAGATAAATTAAAGACAAACGACAACACATACGCGCCAATAAATTCAAACACGAAAACACTGAACATTGCCAGAAACATTAACCAGGTTAAATCGGCGCTGCCCCGTAAATTCCCGGTAAAGACAATATTGACGGCTTTGGGAATTTGAACCAGTGCCAGGATAAATACCACAGTAGCGCCCAGACGAACCACCTCGGCATTGTCAGTAAAAATTTGCATCCAGTAGCGGTGGAAGATCATTAACAGGATGGCAATGATTACCCCGGAAAGCAGTGCCACCCTGCCGGCAACTTTTCCGGCTCGCATTGCCTGGTGTTCCTCGTCTGCTCCAATGTTTTTCCCAACCAGGGTCATGGAAGCCAGCCCAAATCCCTGAAAGCCCATCGTTAACACCGATTGAATTCTGACGAACACCTGGTGTGTTGCCAATACAATGATACCCATTCGGGCAGCATAAAAACTTAAAATCAATTGGCCGGATGCCCAAACCAGTTGTTCTACCGTGGTGGGTACGCCCAGCTTAAAAAGGCGTTTAAAAGTTTTAAAATTAGGGTTGGTATATTCTCGAAAAGATAGGAATAAAACGGATTTGCGGCTGCGCAGATAATACAAGGTCAGGAAAAAAGCCAGCGAGTGAGCTATTCCCACCGCAATGGCTGCCCCCTGGGCTTCTAAACGGGGAAAGCCAGCCAACCCGAAAATCAATAACGGGTCCAGGCTAAGATGTACTGTATTGGCAAACAAGCTCACCTTCATGGTGATCATGGTATCGCCAGCCATGCGCATGATGCCCAGCGCAATAAAATTAACAATTATCAAGGGACCAAAATATGAGATGGTTTTGATATATTGGATGCTGTATCCCTTTGCCAGCGGTTGTTTTTCTTTGATGATGACAAAAATCTGGGCACCACCAAAATACCAGAGCACGGCGATCAGGAAAGAAAGGATGGTACCCAAAATCAGGGCTTGCGCCAGGACGTGATTGGCATTCCAGGAATCATTGGCTCCCAGGTAGCGCACGATGATGATGGAGGCACCCACAACAAAGGTCAGCACCACGGTAAAGGTAAGGATGATCACCTGAAGGGCGAACCCCACCCCCGCCAGTGCTGCGGCGTTTAAATGCCCGATAAAAATTGCCTCAATTAACCAGGCGACAGTTTGAGAGGAAAGGTCAATGGCTGCCGGTAAAGATGTTTTCAAAACATCTTTTAATGGAGATTTTTGCGAAGCGGACAATGGTTACACCTATCATTTCAGCAAGTCTTTTTTCCAGAAAGAACAGATTCTCATCGCAAAATCGGTGACACCAAAACAAGTGAACAATCCACCCTGGCGCGCCGGAAAAGTTATCACGTTTCACAAGAACACAATCTGACGGATGAGGGGCGAAGCCCTTCATCCCATCCCGGCGGAAAAATTGTTGGGAGTTTTCTAAGTTGCCCCCGATCGGCATCCCCTGAAGCGGGCATCCCCAACGGGTTATTTATAAAACTCGTAGTAATCCGCGCCCAGGTGCGTAATCTGCTCTTCTCCCTTCATAAACCGTAGCGTGTTTTTCAATTTCATCAATTGGATGAACAGGTCATGCTCCGGGTAGAGGTCGGGTTTGGTCATCGGGCTTTTAAAATAGAAAGAGAGCCACTCCTGAATTCCGGAGAAATTCGCTCGCTTTGCCAGATCCATAAATAAGGTCAGGTCTAACACGATAGGGGCTGCCAAAATACTGTCCCGACAGAGGAAGTCGATTTTAATTTGCATGGGATAACCCAGCCAGCCGAAAATATCAATATTATCCCAACCCTCTTTGTTATCTCCCCGGGGAGGATAGTAATTGATACGCACTTTGTGGTAAAGATTTTGATACAACTCCGGATAAAGATCGGGCTGCAGGATTTGCTCCAGCACCGAGAGTTTACTTTCTTCCTTGGTTTTAAAAGATGCCGGGTCATCCAGCACTTCCCCATCCCGGTTGCCCAGGATATTGGTGGAAAACCAACCGGCAAGCCCAATCATCCGGGCTTTTAAGCCGGGAGCAATAATCGTTTTCATCAACGTCTGCCCGGTTTTAAAATCTTTCCCGGCAAGCGGGGTTTGGGTTTCTTTCGCTAATTGATGAAACGCAGGGATATCAACGGTTAAATTGGGGGCGCCGTTGGCAAACGGAATTCCCATTTTCACAGCAGCATAAGCATAAATCATACTGGGGGCAATGGCAGGATGGTTTTCCTTCATGGCTTTTTCAAGCCGATCCAGATTCTGATGCACTTCATGCGGCTCCAGAAAGACCTCGGTACTGCCACACCAGACCATTACGACCCGGTCCAATTTGTTCTCTTCCTTAAAACGAAGGATATCATCCATTACCATCCGGGCATAGTCCCATTTGGTAGAGGCTTTTTTAACGTATTCACCGTCCAGCTTTTTCACATAATCTTTATCAAACACCCCTTTAAAAGGTTGTATCGCTTCCAATTCGGGACGTAGTTGGTCTAAAAGGGTTTTATCCAATACCCCGGCTTTTAAAGCAGATTGGTAGGCGTTATCTTCAAAAATATCCCAGCCTCCAAAGTGAATATTTTCCAAATCTGCCAATGGAATAAAATCTTTGATTAACGGGGTTCGATTTTCGGTGCGTTTGCCCAGGCGAATGGTACCCATCTGGGTTAATGAACCGAAAGGCTTCCCCAGTCCATTTTTAACGGCAATTACACCTGCCATAAAAGTTGTCGATACCGCCCCCATCCCGGGGGTGAGCACTCCTAACCTGCCTTCAGGTGATGCGATTTTCACATCCGGAACTTGTGACATTTCATACTCCTTTATTCTGTTTAATCCCGAAATCGACTTTCGGAGATTGGGTAAGTTAAGGAAATAGATAGATAGTTTTTAATGGTCGCCAAATGATCCGGGCGCATCAGTCAGGGAGATGCGAGACTCCCTGAGAAGTGGCTGATGGCAGCCCGGTTAAATGCCCAGGTGTTCATCAGAATTGTCGTTGGCGGCAGCCTTTTCCGACTTCCAGACATGATACATCCGTTGATAAGCAGTAAAATTCGCCAAAACAGCAATTGCCCAAATCACCACAATCAGGGCATATTCATGAATTAATGAGGCCAGCCCGATGTACACGATACGTTCGGCACGCTGCATTAACCCCACTTTGCAATCATATCCCAATCCTTCGGCTCTGGCACGTACATAACTGACCATCATCGAGCCGCCTAACGCCAGGAATGCCATGATGGTGGTCCACATTGCCAGGGTAGTATCCTGACGAACAAAATGCACCCCCACACCAAAGAACATAAAAAACTCAGCATAGCGATCCAAACTGCTGTCAAACAAAGCGCCAAAGTGCGAAGAAAGCCCTCCCCGGCGTGCCACTTTGCCGTCAATGGTGTCGCATAATCCTCCCAGGAGAATCAACACCCCTGCCAGGCGCAATTTGCCAACAGCATAGAAATATGCACTAATTACGGAAAGTATGAGACCTAAAACGGTGAAAAAATTGGGATGAACATTGAATCGGACGATAAGTTCAATGGGGAATTCCATTACCCTGGAGAATCCGTTCTTCACTGCCTCGGGTAAAAACGTAAATCCTTGTTTGTTCATGTAACTTCTTTCATCCTTCAATCGATTTAAAATCTTTGCCGGCTATCAATAAAACAATTTCGCCTTTTAATTTACGTGAAGCCAACTCTTGCAAAATATCTTCCGCATACCCTCTTAAAAACTCTTCAAATTTCTTGGTTACTTCACGCGAAATTACAATATAACGATTTCCACAATGCTTTACAATATCTTGTACAGTTTTTTGAATGCGCAGGGGAGACTCGTATATTACAATGGTTCCGTTCTCTTCACATAACTCCCGGAATTTTTTCTGACGTCCTTTTTTCCGGGGAAGAAATCCTTCGAAAACAAAGCGGTGGGTGGGTAAACCGGAAGCCACCAGGGCGGCAATGGCAGCAGTTGGCCCCGGTACCGGGATCACTTTAATATCTTCCCGGATAGCTTCTTTCACCAGGCGGTACGCCGGGTCGGAAATTCCGGGAGTGCCGGCATCACTAACCACTGCAAGATGGCGTCCCTCTTTCAGGTAGCGGATAAGTTGGGGGACACGGCTACGTTCGTTGTGGGAGTGATAGCTCAGCAACTTGTTTGAGATGTCGTAATGTTTTAACAAACGCCCGGTTACGCGGGTGTCTTCGGCACAGATCACATCCACTTCTTTTAAAATGCGCAGCGCCCGGAGGGTGATGTCCTCCAAATTGCCAATCGGGGTGCTGACCAGGTATAGAACCCCGGTATCTCCACTGTGATTCACATGTGTCATGAACAGATTTCTCATCTTTTATTGATGACATCCAGCCGGGGCACCGGTTTCATGGAATTGCACAAACTGCCTCCATTGCCGATTTTCCGGGCAACCCGGGGGCGGCTTTTTCTTGTCATTTTACCAACATCATCGCCCGAACCAACCGCACGGCATTGAGCGATGCAGGGGACGGAAAGGTTTGCAAGGCATAAAAATAAATCCCACTGGCAACCAGCCTGCCCTCCCGGTCTTTTCCGTCCCAGGTGACACGGTAACGACCTGGATTTTGATGTTGATCGACCAACACCCGGATGGTTTCACCCAGAATATTGGAGATATCAAGCTTTACCTGCCCGGATTGGAATAGCCGATAAGAAATTTGAGTGGTGGCATTGAAGGGATTGGGGTAATTTTGGTATAACTCATATTGCCGGGGTGGAGAAACCACTTGTCCTTCGATTATGGAAGGTGTATGCACTGCAAAATCACTGACCACCGGCAGGTGATCGGAGGCGATGAGAACATCGTCGCTTAAAAGGTTGTAAGCGGCGAGGGTATCCGGCGAGAGCGCCGGGGTAAACAGAACAAATGATTTTCGAGTATCCAGAACACTGTCGGTAAAAATCATATAATCCAACCGGCCCGGGCTAAAGGAGCTGGTCTCGCTATACCAGGTGTAAAACATGGGCAAATTGAGGTCCCGGGGGAGTAAATCTCCCAGGTTGCTGCCATCCCAATCGGGAGTGAACGGCTGACCGAACGTACCGGTATTAACAATATCCCCGGTGAGCAGGGTACGAAGCTGCTGGGCATCTCCCACCAGGTTCATGTCGCCCACGATCACGATGGGGGTCTGCGGTTCCAGGGTCAAAACGCCGCCTCCGGTTTGGGCATCCCGGATGAAGGCCATGATGGCATCCATCTCATATTGCCGTCCCTCATCATTGCCGCAACAGGGAGGGTGGGCGACAATAAATAAGAGCTGGGAATCAAACTTGGGATGCAGGTCGATGAGAAATGCGCCGTTGTTATCCCCGGGATTGGAGCCTTCTATCGGGAAAGAGTTGATGATAGGATAACGGCTAACCGCAATAACATCCGGGTTTACTTTGGCACCATACCATTGCTGCTGCCCCCCCGAGGGCAAAATTGATTCGATTACGGTGACCGTCTCCGAGGCATTGTGATCGTAGATTTCTTCGAAGCCGATGATTTCCGGTTGGATTGCCTGTAAAATACGGGTAAAATTGGGCAGACGGGTGGGGTCGAAAAAGCCGTTGAATAACACGTTGTAGGTTAACATGCGGATGGTGCCGGTATCCTGTTTGGCGATAGCCGGAACAGGCAACGGAGGTAAAGGGGTATTATCGAAATGATACACCACTCCTCCCGGGGCATCCGGGAGAAAATCTCCCCCGGATACCTGGTCCTGGAAAACAAGTTTTATGGTTCCACCGGTAAACAGCGGGGTTTGACCATCCGGCTGAGCGGAACGGGAGAGGGCAATCTCAAAAACGCTGTCGGAAACCGTGGGAGCGGCTACAATACCAATTTGGTTTTGATAGATGGTAATGGTGTTGCCATTATGGGTAAAGGTTCCCATTCGCTGCCCGAAATTCCAACTCAATTCCGCACCGATGCCATGAACGGGCGTCCCGGTCTGACTGTTATTGTCGGTATCCAGGTATAACGTGATCTGATTGACATCCTGCAAATTCAACTCGGTGCCGATTTCGATTTTAAAAAACAGGAAATTCTCATCATTGCTGCCCCAGAGATGTTGAAAATCCACCGGGTTGCCCTGGGAATCCCCTGCCGGGTCAGTATAAAGCGGGGAGATGGTCTGCCAATCATTGAAGTTGCCATCCAAAAATATACGGCTGTTCTGGGCAAAGAGAAGGAGGGGGAATATTAGTAAAAGCCCCGTTAAATGGGATATTGTAAAAATAGGTTTCATATTCACCTCGTATTGTAATAGAGTCATTAATATTGAACAGCGGTTAATTTACCGGGAAAGCAACTAAACAGGCAAGGTGATTTATAAGAAAATCGGAGGTGCCATGCAAAATTTTATCACCCATCTTTGTCAGTTGGAGCGGAAGAAGATTGTGCTTGCCAGCGGGTCGCCGCGGCGGATTGAACTTTTGCGCCGGAATGGGCTGACATTCGAGGTCTATCCCGCAGAAATTGAAGAGACCGTTCCGGATTATAGCGATGCCAGCGATTACGCCCGGCAGCTTGCCCGAAAAAAAGCGGGATGGGTGTGGGAACGCGTGGCGGCGGATTTGGTGATTGCGGCGGATACGGTGGTGGTAATGGAGGGAGAAATCATCGAAAAGCCCCGGGATGATGCTCACGCCCGGCAGATACTGAACCGCCTCAGCGACGCCACCCATGAGGTGATCACCGCTTTTTGCCTGCGCAGCCGCTCCCAGGAAGTGATGGATGAGGAAACAACCGCCGTCACGTTCTACCCCCTTAGCGATAACGAGATTACCGCTTATCTTGCTTCCGGGGAGCCGTTCGATAAAGCCGGCGCTTACGGCATCCAGGGACTCGCCGGATTGTTTGTAAAGCGGATTGACGGCTGCTACTTCAACGTGATGGGCTTTCCCCTGGGAAGTTTTTACCAGCAGTTGAAAAAGATGCGGGTGTGAGGGATAGGAGGGGATAAGGTACAGGGTATAAGGAGAGGGGGGATTGGTAACACTTACCGGGATGTCCTATTGAAGACTTAATTGACAGTTCTTATTAAACATATTATATTGGTTTACCCACGGCAGCAGATACTGCGGGAGCAATAACAACGAATCAAAACAAATTCAATAAACAGGTAGAATTGTCATGGAAACGCTCGCCAAAGACATCACAGCGGAAGAGTTACTTCGCCTCCCCGAGGATGGCTTCCGCTATGAATTAATTAAAGGAGAATTGCGCAAAATGTCACCGGCAGGTCAAAAACATGGTCGAATTGTAATGAGAATTTCGACACCCCTGAGTACGTTCGTTTGGGAAAACAGTCTTGGAGAAGTCTTTGCAGCGGAGACGGGCTTTAAACTCTCCTCAGACCCGGATACGGTTCGTGCCCCGGATGTTGCTTTTGTACGCCAGGAGCGGTTGGCGGAAACAAAAGACGTGGAAGGATTTTTTCCCGGGGCACCGGATCTGGCAGTGGAGGTCATCTCCCCCGGTGACAGTTATTCTGCTGTAGAAGAGAAAGTTCAGGATTGGTTGAATGCCGGTACTCGCATGGTCATTGTGGTAGAGCCACAGACCCGGTTGGTAAAGGTGTATCACAGCCGGGAAGATGTGACTATCCTCACCGAAAAAGACACCCTGAATGGCGGCGATGTGGTGCCCGGCTGGAAACTGCCGGTGAGGGAGGTTTTTGGGTGAGGGATAAGTGATATTATTTTGCACCTTTATTGCGTTAAACAAATTTCTTAGAATATTGAGTTGGTGATCACTGGGGAATTTCACTAAAATCTTAAAATATGCTTATTAGTCTATAATTTACTACTCGCATCAATAAAAAACATCTCACTGATATTTCCCCATGGAAAAAACATACAAAGCCCGCTTCCATCATTATGGCGCGATGATTGATGAGATGCGACTATTAATACGATATTATGAGCCGAGCTTGCCGAAATCGGAGTGGGTTCAATTTGTGATTGACCGCAACTTGTTAGGTAAAGCTTCCCGTTGGTGGGTGAAAGAACTCATCACCGGAGTTTTTTATCCCCGTTTTGTAAATGGGGAGGTGGGCAATGCTGTTTTACATTTGAAAGTTTTAGAATCTAAAAACGCCAATGTTGACATTATTCGTTCCATCATGTATTTTCATACTGCTTTGAATGACGCTTTTCTATATGATTTTGTGACTTTATGCCTCTTTGAAAAATATTTTTCCGGTCAAATTTCTATTTCGGCAAAGGATGTGTATCAGTTTATTTTAGAAACCCCGACGGAGAAATTCAACAACCCCTGGAGTGAATACATCAAACACCGTCTTTCCCGGGGTGTGATGGCAACCTTGAGGGATTTTGGTATATTGGAAGGTAAAGCACGGAAGCAGATCGCCAATTACCATCTTCCGTTGGAGACATTTGTATATGTGGCATTTTTGCTGAGCGAGCAAGTGTCATCCGGCGAGAAAATGTTGGCGCATCCTCATTGGCGATTATTTTTGCTGACCCCCCGAATAGTAGAACGCATGTTTTTAAGAGCACATCAAACGGGATACCTGAACTATCATGCCGCCGGCGGGGTTATTCGAATTAATTTTAACTTTTCAAATGTTGAGGAGTTTTTACATGGAATCCGCTTCTGAGCGACTCAATCGACTGGAGAAAGACCTGGTGGCTAATCCTATACGTATCAGCGCCTATCATGATCTACCCTTCGTCATCTTTTGCTATCCACCACAGGAAGAATTTTCAATGCGGAAAGAGATGCTGATGTTGAAAACCCGCCTGGAGCATCTTGGCAAACGGGTACATCTGATTTCACTTGGCGAGTTGTTTTGGGAAGCGGTTCGGCAATGCGATTCGATTGAAAATATTGTTTCGTTGGAAAAAAAATTAAGCTTTGAAAAAGTGTCCGAGACCCTGAGAACTTATTTATCAGATGCTGATTTTGCTGCACTACCTGACCTGGTCCTGGAACGAATCAAAGACTGCACCCCCGATGAGGATGTTGTCTTCCTTTATCGAGCGGCGGCGATGGCGCCCGGGTTTTATCGCATGAGCGTCCTACTGAACGAGCTTCAGGGAAAAACTTCCGTCCCTCTTATTTTGTTTTATCCCGGAAGGAAAGAGGGGGAAACCCAACTGCGGTTCATGGAGATGGAAGGACGCCAGGCGATTAGCAGTTATAATTATCGGGTAAGAATTTACTGAGATGGAACTGTGATATATTGTTGCGGAGGATTGACATGAAAATTATCAAGGACCTTTTTGAACGTCCCATTGAACGAAAGATAGAGGAAGTGATCAAAGTTGATCAGGGTGACGAACAAACGGTTCTGCAGGAAATTCAGGAATATGTGCTGACCGATGCCTTAAAAGAGCACTTCTATACATTGTATGATCGCATCGCACAGTATCCCCACGAACCCCATGAAGGTATCGGTGCCTGGGTTTCCGGTTTCTTCGGTTCCGGTAAATCTTCTTTTGTAAAGTTAGTCGGATATACCCTGGAGAATAAACCGCTTGCCGGAAAGAAAAGCTCCCAGTGGTTTATTGAATCTGCTCGTGACAACCGATTAACTCAGTATTTGAAAAACATCAACAGCCGGTTCAATATTCAGGCGGTGATTTTCGATGTATCCATGGATCGAGGTGTCAGAAATGCCAGTGATCGGATTACCGAGATCATGTATAAGGTGCTGCTGCGTGAGTTGGGTTACCCGGAA
>CAYYGL010000084.1:16853-20753 GCA_964471235.1 uncultured Calditrichaceae bacterium | reverse complement strand
CGGGTGCTTTCGCCACACTCCCCGGCGTCAGAACACCTCGGTAGTGGAAATGCCATCCGGAACGGAGGGGAGACCCAGCGCTTCCGCCAGGGCAGCATCCCATTCCAGGTTGGGGTCAATTTCCAGTGCGGTTTGCAGTTCCTGTTTTGCCGCGGTTTTGTCGCCGCTACGGACCAGCAGTTGGGCTAAGGCGTAATGCGCTTCGGCGTAATCGGCGTTGTAGGTTTTCCGTTTCCAGTGAATGGCGCTCTCAAAATAGTGTTTTGCTTCCCGTTCCCGCCCGGCGTTCAAACTGATCTGCCCCAGTCTCAGGTAAATTTTATGCTTCCCTTTGCAATCCCGTTTAAGCGCTTCATGTAAATCCCGCAGGGCAGGCGGTTCCTTTCCCAGCGCCAGGTAAGTTTCGGCACGGTTCACCAGGATGTAGGGAAACCGTCGGATGGAAAGGGCTTGCCGGTAACAGCCGAGTGCCTTATCAAATTTTTCCATTTGGTGGTACACCCGCCCGATTTGGTCCAGCACATAGGGCTGGGGATGGCGCGGGTGGAGCGCTTTCTGTAAATTGGATAAGGCTTCCTCGTATCGCGCCTGCGCTGCCAGAATTTTCCCCCGTGCATAGTATTTGTGCTCCCGGGGAATCACTTCCTTTTCGTCTTCCCGGAAGAGTGTGTCGATAACTTGCAGCGCCTCCTGGTAGCGTCGTTTGCGGTAAAAACTTTTTGCCAGCAGAAAGCAGCTCTTCAGGTAGTTTTTGCGGTTGCGCCGCTGCCAGTCTTCATCGGTATGGGTTCGGTAGAGATCGACAACCCGTTCCAGCAGGGGAATGCTTTCCCGCGCTTTGTTGAACTCGAAGTAAGCATACGCCAGGCGGTACAAACAGACCAGGTAATCCGGGAAGATTTTTAACGCCTGTTCAAACCAGCGGATGGCTTCCCGCCAGTCTGCCCGGAGGTAAAAGATGTAGCCCAGGCAGTAAAAGGGCGCGGCGCGGTCCGGTTCGATTTCTATCCAGCGCAGATAGCACTGCTCCGCCTGGTCTAAATTTCCCATCTGGCTGTGGGCAAATCCCAGGGCGCTCATCAATTCCGGTTCCTGCCAGCCCCATTGATCCGGCTGGCAAATGGGCATCAGCAATTGAATCATGCCCTGCCAGTTGTTGGCTCGCTGCAATTCATGAATTTGGTTCGTTATTTCTTGCATGATGCGATTCCTCCCCATTCAATCGGGTTCTATATTTGGTAGCGGAAGCGTGCCTGCCCCGTCGGGGAAACGTGAGGGAATCATCGCTGCCCTCTGCCCTCAACTGGTTTATGTTCCGCTTCCTTCCCCCTTTAATCTTTAATCTTTTATCTTTTATCTTCAATCTTTGATCTTACTCTTTTCCATAAGCAAACCGCCCACCCCCGGCGCGGGGCAGCAGGTGCCCCGTTGCGCCGGTGCCTCAGTGGTGGGCGAACTCCCCTCCAATGGATTAATTCATCAGTTTGTACTTCAGCGAATAGCGGCGGTAGCGGCGTTCTTTATAGCGAATCTTCCGCAGTTTCCGGCGATTGCGATAGACCGTCAGCACCACATTGGTTTTGGGGTCAATCACCAGGGTCAATCCTTCCAGGCGTTCGCAGAGATTGCCCAGGTTCGCCAGTTGCCGCCTGCCCAGGAAAACGTAGAGTGTATCCAGGGCGTAGATATACTGTCCGCGTTCCAGCGCCAGGTAAATATCCGCCATACGAAACCCGCGCTGTGCCATCCGCATGATGGCGTGGTCGGTCAGGGTAAATTGGGTCATGGGATTCACCTCCTTTTTTAAGTTTTCGTTTCCGGAGGCGAATATAAGCTAAAGAATTGAAAAATCGAGAATTAACAAGGTTGTAACAAGGTTGTTGGGGAAGGACGACAAGCTTGTCGTTTATGAGAAGAGGTGCGGATCAGTGGAGTGAATGCGAATTTTTTCCGGTGTGATTCGGAGACGAAACGTAGCCCCGCCGTATTTGCGGTCACTGTGGATAATCAGAAAATCCTGAAGCATCGGCTGTGGGATAATTTTGCGGATTTGGCGGTTGATTTTAGAGCGCATCTGCATGATTCGATCGTACTGAAAAGATGTTTCCGCCACACCGGCGATGGCATATTCAGTGCGATAGATTTTCAACATCTCTTTAGTGGCTTCAGGAGCGCCGGCTTTGCTGTTCAGGAACGAACTTTTTTGGCAAAGATACGCATAAAGACACATTTGTACAGGACGGAGCATGATTCGGTAAGTTTGTTCCCGGTCTTTTACGATGAGCGCTTTTTCCGGCAAATTGACCTCCAATTCCGGCTCAAATTGTGCCTTATCCAACTCCGCTTGCGTAGAGGCAACCAATTCTGAGAACCGGGGAATCGAGTGTGCTAACTCCTCCCGCAGGATTCGACGCATTCTGACAAAGGGGATTTCCGCCATGTCAATGCGGATCTCGTTGACCGGAACCGTAAAATTTTTCCCCTGTCGATCGGTAAATTCCATTTCCGCTGATTCCTTGTGCGGATAATAGAATGCCGGATTCGATTCGATGCTTTCCGGCTGTACTAACACGTGATAAAGTGTGTCTTGATCGCGACCGAGCAGTTGCATAACCAGGTAGAGATAGGCGCTCATGGTTTTGCGCCCGCCGGCGATGGTGGCAAAAATGCGGGTATCCGGGCGAGTGGTCAGTTGTCGGGTTACCTGCAGGAAAAAATCGGCAGCCGCCTGATTGTCCGATGGAGTGCGGATATCCGCCAGCTCCTTTCCCATGCTATCGGTAATGACATGGTAACGGGTATGCACCTGGGTGGACGAGTAGCCATATTCTTCAAAAAAACGGTAAAACGGACCGGAGCCGTTTTGAAATAACATCTTCTCGGCTTTCTGTTTCCCAATGGTGGTGGTAATAAGATGAATTTCGTGTATGGTGATGTTCTCTTTTACCATCAGATAATATAACGATTCGGTGATAATCTGGGGAGTGGTGCCCAGGGCAGCGAGAAGGATGTTGGTGTATTCGGATGTTGTCATGGTCAGTTATGGGTTTCAGAGTATATTATCGAGGAATAGCGTCAGAGACGCAACATATCGGTAAATCTGAGCATCAGCATAACACTACAAAAGCCCCAATGGGGGCGATATATCGGCAACCTATCATACCCTTGTATCTCCATAGCGTCAGAAACGCAACATATCGGTAAATCTCATTCAATCCAATTAAACAAATACTCCGGTTTATAATCCACCTCGAACCGCTTCAATATCTCCAGATATTCCTCCTGAAACGTTCTCCTGCGATGGTGTTTCTGTTGGTTCTGAATATACCTTACTACCTTCGGTACCTGACTCTGAGAATAAGAAAAAGCCCCATACCCCTTTTGCCACTCAAACCGATACGGAATGAACTTGCGCTCATTTACCCATTTTGACGTATTCGCTTTCACGATACGAACAAAATCTGAAATTGATTGGTTGGGGTTAAAGCCAACCAGCATGTGTAAATGATCGGGCATGGCATATATTGCCAGCATTTTGTGGTGATAGTTTCGCACAATTCCAGTAATATATTTTTCCAATTCATCTTTAAAGTGGCTGCGGATCAGGTTATTGCGGCTTTTGACGACGAACACGAAGTGGATTTTGATTTGGGTGTATGTGTTTGCCATACTCCTTTGACCTCCACAAAGCATAGATGTCGCCGCTACGCGGCTGGGTTCCGTAGGGTGCTAGATGCCGTTACCAAGATATCGCCACGATGCGGCTTGGCCTGTGATTTGATAGTCTGCGCTGTTACCGAGATGTTGTCGCTATCCGGCTAAGCTCAGTGTGTTCTCATTTACCGATATGTCGCTCCGTAAAGAGCCTCCTTAGGGGCGACATGCGGCTGACAAGGCTTC
>CAYYGL010000084.1:0-16753 GCA_964471235.1 uncultured Calditrichaceae bacterium | reverse complement strand
ACAGCATCAACTTCCTGGGATCGAGCACTTTTTCCACATAGCGGTTATTTTCCCGGTCCAGTTGTAGGTACACCGGGTGCTTGCTGGTAATCTGCAAGACGGTATTAGACATCGTGGTAATAAAATACAGTAAACTGTTGAATGTGATAATGAACGCTATGAAATGTTCTGTTTTTTGCTGCCTCCGGTAAGTTCCTTATAAATTATTTCCAGCACATCTTCCAGCAAAACTTCTGTGGAATCCACTACATTGGTCTCCGTGCCAATATGTTTGTGATGAGGAAAAGTCGAAACAAATCCCCAGTGAGGTGCATTATCCCACCGAATGATTAACTTGTTATCCTTATCCTGCCAGTGATACACATATTTTCGATTTGTTGGGAAACGGTATTCACGAATGTATAAAATTGATTGGTTTTTAAAGATAATCTCTGCTTTAAAACGGGAAGAAGTAGGTTCATTTTCCCATAACAGAATTCTGTATTCTTTGATGATATTCTGGTATTTTTTTAGAAGGTCATGCACGTTTTAAATTCTTCAATACTTGTTTCCAGAATTTTAAATTTTCTTCGGCAAATTGCCAGTCTAACAAATCTTCATCCCAGCGAAAGTTTTCGGTCTCTCGCATAGACTCTACTTTCTTTTTAAAGCGATAAAACGTGGTTTGATATTGTTTCGCAAATTTTTTAGATTCCGCTTCATATTTCTGAATTTTCGCCATGACCATATCCAGGGCATAATTTTTTAAGATGGTCATGGGTTCTTGTCCTAATTTTTCGTATACATCTATCAGTTCGGTTGGCAATAATACTTTCTCACTCATGGGATTCTCCGGCATTGCTACTATTTTCTTAAAATGATTTGTAAAAAGGTATTCATTAATGACCGTTCAATCAAGATATTCTTCGATTTTTATTACCCCATTCACAGCATCAACTTCCTGGGATCGAGCACTTTTTCCACATAGCGGTTATTTTCCCGATCCAGTTGCAGGTACACCGGATGCTTGCTGGTAATCTGCAAGACGGTATTATACACCGTGGTAATCAAATAGGGCAACCCGCTGGGCACGATGACCACCTCCCGCCCGTGATGTTTTTCCAGAATTTCCTTCACCCGTTTCGCCACGGTTGCCTCTGCACCCAGTTCCACATTCCCGCGAGTCACCACCTCATATTCAATCTCCTCCCCAAACTGCTTTTTCAAATCCTCCACAATGGGATGCACCCCCTCGTTGACGATGAGATAGAGGCGGGGGGTGGGAGTAGAGTTGACTAAAATTTGTTCCAGAAGTGACTGAACTACTTCCTGAACTTCCGGAGATGAGCGTTTTATCTCCTTTAGTAATTGCCTGCCGGTTTGCAACCAGCGGCTGATCCGTTCATCTGATGCCATTTTCTCTCACCAATGCTTTGAATTGTTGGATCAATTGAACTCCACTTTGCAAATAGTTGTCGTAGGAGGTTCCGGATACATTAAAGGAAGCATGATTGAGTGCATTTCGTAACGGGGCAATTTTGGTTCGCAGTTCGATGAGTTTGTTTACATTAGCAGAAGACACCTTACGAATAATTTCTTTTTGTTCCTTTTTGTCCCAACTGTTTTGCAGCCGCCATTTCTCTTCAGGAATTGATCTTGCTTTAATTTCCAGTGCGGAAGCGAATAGGTCCCGGTGTTTCTTTCTTGTATGATTCAATCCAAAAAGTAAACATCCATAGGTAATTAAGTTTTCGTTCAATAAAGTAAATCCTTGTTGGATCAATCCGTGTTTAAAACAGAATTCGATTAACAAATTGGTGTTTGCCACAATTTGTTGGGGTTTTTGAGTTTCTGAAAATTCTTTAAGGATTTTATCGAACAGATTTGCCAGTGGGGGGATTCCATCCACATGTTCCCGGGCTTTCTCAAGCGACTCCCGAACCTGAAAAACATCATTGGATAATTTAGGACCGGCGATGGTAAGTAAGTCCCTGGTAAATGTGGATAATGATTTGGACAGGTTTAACAATGTTGCAGCAGATTCATCTTTTCCCTTTGATATTGTCAATAGGGGTTGGGTTTTTCTTCGGGTGAGTTCGGTCATTAACAACGTGTTACCGGTACGAATAAAATGATCTGCAGCGGTGGTCCATTGGAGTAAATCCACAAAAGGGGTTAAGTCGAAGACCGGCGCGTTTCGCTCTTCCACCGGCTTTTTACTGACTTCTTGAATAGGACCCAGGGTTTCAAACGCGCCGTAGAAAATTTTTTCAATGGTCACGTTTTTCACGACCCGCAGATAATTCAGCACGACCAGTGCCAGCATGGGTAAGGAACGAAAGGAATGAGTCACATCAAAAAATAAATGATCGCCCTCCTGAATTTGCTCGGCAAACGTGTGGAAGATTTGCCACAACTCCACTTCACTTTTTCCCTCGGGAATATCCACCAGGCGGTAAGGTGGAAGCTGTTTACCTAGTTCCTCCAATTCCGTTTTTAATCGAATCAAATGATTTGCTAAGCCCACCAGTGGATTCCCTTGGCGATCAACCCCATCTTTCCAATTGCGTTCTTTTGCCTCCCCGGTCACTAAAACCAAAATCTCTGACGTTCCGTTCAATTCGCCGGAGAGAACCAGTTGGCGAATTAACGACGCCTGCACAAAGCGGGTGGGATAAAACTCCGCCTGGGCATCGTGAAAATAGTAGCTGCACTCCAGATAGGGGTTGGTGCCTAAGAAGGCGATGAATTTGGCTGGCATTTATATTACCGATTTTTTCATTTCAAATGCTATGATCGTTCTTCAATGACTCGACCACTAATTTTATAGAAAATTTAACATCGTTATCTCGAATGGGTTTTGTCAGCGATATTAAAAAAAACCTGTCATCTGTCAAGGGCAAATGCTCAATTCTACAGGCTAAACATCTTCTTCAATTTTTTATCAATTTCAATTTGAACCTCAGCTGGCATTCTACCTAATTCACGGCGAATGATTGATGTCGTGATTGTCATGAGGCGATGAAGACGTATCACCGAAGAAACTCGCAATCCGGTTTCAGAAAAACCGATTGCTTGAGAATCAATCACCAAATCCGAATCCAGAATTTCATCGGGTATCCGGCTGGTTATAAACGCAACAATTACATGGCGATGTTTTCCTACCGGATCGGTCAAACAGACAGCCGGACGAACCTTTGTGGAAGATAGATTGTCGAAAGGAAATGGAATAAGAACGATTTTACCCCTGGTCATCAAACGGTTTTCCATCATCAACGGTGTAAATATCTTCACCCGGCTCTTTTAAAAAATCGAATGCCGGATTTTTTGTTGCGACATACAGCCATTCCTTTTCGTCAATGTCTTCCGCTTCGAGATAAAGGATAATCACCCGCACTTTTTGGTTCTCATCGATTGGAACCGGTTCATCCAGAATTAACCGGTTTTTTTTGTCGAGCCGTGCGGTAGTTTCTATCGCTTTTAAATTTGTTTTCATGGGAGTGCTCCAGATTTTACCTTTCCTTGCTGACATACCACTTTAATTAATATACCGGCCGGTGACGGAAGTTTCAACCGGAAAGTGAGTAAAGAGAATTATGTACCAGGTTTACATTTTATCCATCCCAGGGGATATTTCCCGTCCGCCAGATTGCGGGATTTGGGTTCTTTACCAGAACGGTGTTTATCCAAAGTTACCGACATTTTCCCAGAAAAGCGGCCAACTCGCAGCAAGAATTCTCCCTTGTCGTAATCAACAGCGTTGTGAATTAAGTTGATTCCATTTTGAACAGGAGTATTAACAAAATATAGTGCTTCAATATTTTCCAATCTTTCTTTGTAGTACGTTTTGCAAGCTTGAAGCAAGATTTGAGGTGTTACTTGTTGAGGGGGACTTTGATTAAAGATTTTAAATTCTGAGGAGACTAACAAATTAACGGTAAACTTTATAGAATGACCAGTAAGTAATGACTGCGTCACTTCATGAATCATTTGGATATCAACCGTAAAAAATTCATCTTCGCCTTTAATCCCATTCTTGACTTTGCTGATATAAGTGCTATTAACAGGCAAACTCACATCTTCGACTTTCAGATGCTTGAACGGATCTCTTAATGGATCAATCCGATCACGTCGGTTCAACGCTCTTAAAAGTTCCCCTTCGACCTTGCTGGCATCCCCGTTGATGCGCCCTTCATAGGATTTTTCCAACATAGCCAAAAGCGCCGTTCGGATAGCTCCCTTTATAGAACTTCCGGGAATAATTGCTTGCTTCGTCAAGGGATCACGTTGGTTCAACTTTATTAGGAGTTGGTTTTCAGTATCATCAATTTTTTCTTTGTAAATTTCTTCAACTTCTCTTGTTACGGGAATGGCAAATTCGGTAACCTTGTCTCGAAATTTTTGATCACCATACTTCTCTGCCAAAAAAGCGCGGAGACCGGTATAGTTTCCATTCTCGTTGAAGTCATTAAATTGGTTTAGTTCTTCAGGTGACAGTAGAGAAATCGCTTTATCGAGATTGATCTTGAACAGTAAGCCATTAGAAATGACATATTCGTACACGGGAATCTCTTCACCGGTGCCGACATGAACCGGGCTTAGAATTTCACATTCCAATGTCATCTTGGTGTATTTGGGAATATATCTGTAAGTCGTTACGGAATTGCATCTTCTGGGTCCTTGGGGTCTAAATCCTCTTCTGTGACGATCATGTTGTTTCATTCATCTTCCTCCTTCAGGTAAATCGGAAAAGGAAAAGCATAGCCGTAGTGAACGATTTCTTTTTGTCGATGAATATGGGCTTGCAGTTTCCCATACGTTTTCACTTTAGAATAATCAGGATCCTTAATAACGGCTCCTGCTTGTAGCATAATCACAGGTTTCTTAAACGGCACCCGACCAGCAGCCCATTCTCCGCCTAATTTGCCATACTTTGTAATGGGTTGGTAAAAACCATTGAGTTCTTTAGGACTTGCCGGAATAAAATTGGATAGGCTTATAAAGGCATTGGCATCAGGGCATTTTGGAAGCACTTCTTCATTAATGGAAATGATTTCAATTTGACCTTTGCCAATCGATTTATCCGCACCAAAACCGGAAAACGCCACAAACTCAAGCATATTCTCAATCTCGGTTTTGTTCAGGGATTCGGTTCTTATTAAGAACCAGAATGTTTGCGGTTCACCATTCGGCTGAAGGTAGAAGGTTTCTACCCAATCATAAAGGCTGCCTTCCAGTACACGACCATTTAGACGGTCATACGTATTGTGAGTGATGGCTATACTCTTTACCGTCCTGCGTTTTTCATCTTTTGACTCTGCCAACCTTTCCGCGGCTAAGTCAAACAAGTGACAAGAGAGAGCTGCGTTAGAAAACGATGCCTGATGCTCCTTTATCCATTCTTCGTTAAGAAAAACAATTTTTTTCATTCCCTTCAGAATTGTGGCGGTTTTCAAATCCAGAGCATCAGGGTTGAATCCCTTTAGTTTGCCCAGTTCCTGAAGAGGCATCGGTGGCAACATCGGACGTGGAAAACCGCCCGCTTTAAAAGCATTTGAGATCAAAGTAGGTGATGAATTGAAACTATTCAGCCATTCCTTCAGCCGATCTTCACCTTTCTTGTAACGCAGGGCCCAACATAAATGACCGAAGATTGTATCTGCATGAAACGGAGTACGGATAGAGGATTTCAAGTGAAATTGGATTTTGTAGGTTGTCATTTTGTTGCCTTTGGATTTTCATAATAAAATTTAACCTTACCATAGCCACGGCTTCCAGAACCACCTAATGCGTCTTTCTCAATAAGTTCTAGTGCTTGGAGAACATATTTAAAATTGTCTTCATCTTGCTGATCAAACACTCTATATACAAGATCCAATGTAAATTCAATTCCCGCTATAACTCGTTCTGTTTGTCTCGGATTTAATGCAATTCCTTTAGTGCGATCTATGCTGTTCTCCCATTTACCTTCCAATATATCATAGACATTTAATTCATCATTAGGATCATCGATTCGCCTTTTATACTCACCAGTCAAATAACTATCTCGAACTATTAACCGAGTTGGTCCTGCTGGATACTTTGGATCTCCTGAGCCAAAGATTCGGCAAATAGGATCATCCTTAACTTTTGTCTCGTCATTAACTGACCAAGGTTTTCCGTCATTACGAACTTTTCCCAACTTATATTCTAAAAGGGTTCGCATCTTGCCTTTTAAAGAACTCCCCGGAATATAAGGCTCATTAGTTATAGGATGTTTTATAACCGGGTTGTCGATCCCACCAATATGGATTTCTTGGTTTCCCATACCGATATGTAACCCAGACAATAATTCGATTTTTCCTTTAATCTCATATGTCTTTAATAATTTCATTATTTTGCTCCTTTCCCATAAAAGTAGCCGACAATTGCTTCAAAAGTTAATTTAAAGGCCTTAAAATCTTTTTCATCTTTAATGCTATCAACCATGTCAAAAATCCAATCTCTGAAAGAATCAGGTATTTTGCGATTATTTGGGTTAGCAGCATAAGCCGCTTTAGATTTGAGCATTAAGATTTGCGGTTTTACCAAATTGAAGTCTTTCAGTGTTTTTAATTTTTCTTCTATGGACAACACTTCTCCATAGAACTTCCTAATTTGAGCTGATGTTAAATTTCTTTTATCACTTTTTTTATCGGGGTTTGGGTAAAACTTATCTGCCCATTCTTTAGCATTGGAACTTACCAAATCAGAGTTAAGAACCCCATCCTTATAAAATTGTATCACACCTTGTTCCTCCTTGTTTTTGGGTTCATCAAGCTTCTGTTCTTCCTTTAAAATTTTTTTCTTAATTTCATCTTGTAAGTTGCCCACTATTTTCCTCCTCTATTTTTATAAAGTGCATAAAAAATTGGAATGTGAATATGTTCGATAATTTTCCGACTTTCAGGTTTGTGAATTTCTTTAAGTTTATGTAAATACTCAAGTTCATTATTTAAATCTGGGTTTTTGTCGGTTTGAATATTCCTGGCAATATCATAACTCAAATGAGATAAATACAATAAGCCTTTGATACGACGATGCTTGCAGTATTCTAAAGCCATTTGTTGATATCGTAATAACCGGTATAGAAAAGCTGAATTTATCTTCGTCTTACCATTATCGGATTTATTCTCTATTAATTTTTTATCAAATAATGTCATCCATTGATTAAGCCACTTCCATTCATCCCAGTTCAATACACTATTAAATAAGTTAAATGCGTTTTTAATTGGTACGCCGTAACTATCCGTAACAGCTTTGGCATTATCTAACGCTTCATCGGCTAACTCTGCTCCTTTGCGAACCGGGCTTCGTCGCTTCACAAGTTCTATTCCAGCGGAAAGATGTATGTCCTCATTTTGACAGGAGTACAATCTGAATTCCGTATTAAAATGGGGTGCAAAGTTCAAAATATCCAACCAATTGCCAATCAAAAATAAGTCATCTCCACCTGCGTAAACAGTGTAGATGTTCGGATAACTCTTTTGTAAGAACGTATTCAAATACCCGCAAAAAAAAGTGTTCATCATCCGGCTGAGAGTTGCATAGCGCGAAATAGAAAAACGCTTCTTGATTCCCTGGCTGAAAATAAGTCCCAGGTTGTCTACATCAGCTTTAATAATTGCCAAATAGAGAGTGCCGCTTTTGTCATCAGGATTATCCAATTGATTTGGCGGTATTGCAAGATCATTAAAGGTCTTAATCGCCCCTTCCTCAATATGCTCGGCCTCATCCGATTTGCAAATCTTTTTGTATTTATCTACCTCTTCCTTAACAAATCTTGGAACGTGATTGGCAATATAATGCCGAGGTAGATAATACTGGGTTACAGACTCTGGGAGTGCAAACGCTGTGACTAACGTCGATTGATTCAGGAATTCCAGATCATCGTCATGGTGCAATATAAGAGAATACACACCTTTACCAAAATCGAAATGGAATGAAGGTTTCCTGTTTTTTTCAGATTCCTGCTTGGTAAGTTTTTGAATACTGAAAACTGCTCTATGAGTTAGTGCTTTTCCTATTTGCTGTTGTTGGTAGCAGGAAGGACAAATTTGGATTTGCTCTCCCTCTTCGTCAATGATAGGTTTTACTGCAGGTTTCTTGCCACAAGTTCGACATAATTCTGTGGTGTCATCCTTTAATTTTTCATAATCTAATCCCAGGACAAATCCTGTGTCGTCCCATTCCATATCAATTTTAAATGAATATTTCTGCAATTTCTTCACTTCCAATTTGCGATTTAATTCATCAATCTTGGTTGAGAACAAGTTGCCTTGATTCCCATCTTGCATAAAGTCATTTCCACTTAAAGCAACCGACCAATCAAGCCCTACCATTAACTCTCCGTAGAATTCATTCATGCACCATTCACTTAAGTCCTGTTGAAGCCGTTCAAGATATTTGGTTATTTTTTCATTTTTGGGCATGAGCAAGATAAAGCGTCCGCCGGATTCCATCAGGCAGTTGGCAGATGTTAAATCGTTCTCATAGAGAATCTTTGTAACTAACACTTTTGGCAAGGCGGAAAGATAAAATGAACGGGCTCGAAGTGTCTTACTCACCTTTCGTAAGTTTACGTGGGTTAAATCAAAAATGTACTTCTGGATACCACTCAGATCACCACCCACCAACAGAAATTTTTCCTCCATTCGGTCTTTTATATTGTTTTTCGTTAACTCGTTATCTTCATGGTACTGATACAAGCAGGATGCTATGGCAGCCGTGGTTTTTAGATGATCGAATAACGAAATATCCGGCATATCATGCGTGGAACTGGGGATGCACCAGGTGTATTTTTCTAACAGGGATAAATAGCAATCGACTAAATAATAAAAATTGTCAGTACGTATTTTCCCAAGTTCACTTTCAAACTCATTCCAAAGACGCTGATATTCCTCCCACAGGTCTTCTCCTGCTGCCGGTTGTAATTCGTTTATCTTTTTGGGGAAAAGTTCTGTTTTGCCCAGTCTAAGAGGTTTAATCTCATATTTGTATTCCTGTTTAGGAGTATGTTTATCTAATTCAATTTCTTCAAAAATCGGCCTCAAACGAGTGATGCGAAACTTAAACTTACCTTCTTCTTCCTGAATCGTTTCTTCATCAGTTCCTTTTTTTGTCCTATCCATTCCGGAGGATAACTGATCTGCCTCTTGAATCAGATGCTGCAATGGAGTGGAAGGATGGTGATGAAAACTGGCCAAATTTTTCACATTATCTTCACCTAAGGTAACCTCATTCGAAAAGATAGCTCTGAAATGGTTGTGTTGCTTTTCAAAGAACTCATAAGTCCACAGGGCATGTTTGCGTGTGTAACCGCCCGAATCGCTTGGACAAATAAGATGAATATTACTGCGCGTTTCGTGGCTAAGAAAAACTGAATTTTTGTAGGCGATACTTTCATCGGCACGCTGATAGAACTTGCCAATATCGTGAAACAGTGCTCCTAAAATTACGGCGTTCAATTGATCATTCATAGTTTTGGTAACCTCAACTTTGTGTATATCTGAGTGCCGTTTGTTTCCTGTTTAAAGAACTTCATTTTCCCGATCTTAATGAGTTTAACTAACCACCCCATACCCCCCCATCCCAAACACGGTATTTTTCCCCACGTGCAGCAGTTCGCCGATTTTCAGCCAGGGGTAGAATTGCCCGATTTCGCCGCGGTAGGTGATGCGACCGGTGAAGCCTGCGAGGTGTACCGGGCGCTTCTGGCGATTGGAAAAGCGCTTGAACCGTTGACCCTCCAGTTCCTGGTGCACAATTTCCACCCGCGCGGCGGCGTCCCAGTCGATCTCAAAGCGCTCCTTCTGCCCGTCGCCGTGAAAATAGCGCAGGCTGTGGTAGCGCCGCAGAATTGCCTTTAGCAGGGTGGTAAAATCCAATTGATCTGCTCGCTGCCCCCGGATGCGAATGTCGGTGGGAGTGTAGAAATGCAGCGTTACCTGGGGCAGCAGCCGGGCTTTAAAGGAATCCAGATTCAGCCGGGGAAAATTATTGTGCAATTGCTCCGATGGGTGATCGTAGATGGGAATTTTCTCCCCCGCCGTATCATAAGCGGCTACCGACTCCAGAACATAGCGTCCCCGATCCCGACCAATACCTTCCTTTCCCATGCGATCGAAGCAATACACAAAATAAGGCAGGTACTCAACCGATCGCCCGATGAGAATCAACCGCAGGTGCATTTGTTCATTTTTTAGAAAAAAACGTTTGCGGGTTAGCGGTGGCTCAATGACAAACGGGCGGGGCACTGTTTGCCCGCGATGATTTTGCGTTTCAAACAGATACGGATAGGCGCATTGCTCCCGTAATTCACATATCTGGCAATCCCGATGCGACATCACGCAAATGGTACGCTTCAGCACATGACCGAATTTACCCCGAAAAGTAGAGCCTTTAAAATCCGGCAGTCCGAACGAATTAACCGTGGTCAACAAAAACTCAAACTTCGCTACATCCATAATGAATCTATGGGCTTATGTAAAATACAATGTAAAATTGGAAAACAATGTAACACTGAGGCTGCTTAAGTATAAGTGATGGATTCCATAAAAACAACTAACTTTTACAAATTTTCCCAATAAATAAGTAACTCTTAGTGGTTTAACCGGTTAGCTACATGAAAAACGATTCGGTGACAATCGAAACTGGTTGCATCTTCCCGATCCCGGCAAAGTCATCTTCATCAGGAAAATTCCTTTCCCTTTCAATGAATAGGGGGGAGGGGGAAGTTTCAGAATCCAATGAAGCAGAATACCCAAAGGTTTTTCGAAGCATCAATGGGTAACCGGTATTGATGGTCACCGCCGCTGTTTCATGGACCACTCTTTCAAAAATGTCATTGCCCGGTGGTAGTGGGTAAACTGGCGTTCCTGGCGGCGAAATTCCGGAGTGTGTACAAATCGCCTGCCGTTGATAATGGAGGCGCCTAATTTTTTATGCAGCAATTCATGATACATCACAAAATCCACCACATAATCCGGCACCTCGGGATGATCCAGCGAGATGGAGATCATCACAATATCCCGGTTTGCCTGGTAGTGACCATATTTTGAGACGGTCAAAATGTGATTCCACTGTAAGCGGGGTTTCTTTAATTTTCCCTGAAAATATTTTTGGTTAATACGCTTAAAACTGGCATCCAGATCGTGAACATGACCGCCGGAACTGTTTTCCGGCGGCTCGGCAAAGGATTCCATCTCATACAGAACGCTGCTGAATTCCTCCGAATGCACGTAATTTACAAAACTCCGATCTTTCCTGGGAGAATCACTGAGAATCCCTTTCAGGAGACTTCGCCATAGTTCCCCGGGCGCATTAATAAACCCCTCGTTAAATTTTATCACATAAGTCTTTCCCTTCATACGGGCGCGAAAATATGCCTGGGTGTTTACCAAGTGGATTTCGATAGGGATATGAGCGTATTTACCGGAAATGGCCGGCAGGGTGTCTTTTAAAAAGTTGAGGGTCGCGAGGTGGCTCGATAGATTGTTGTTGGCAAGCAAATATTTTAACCAGCAATATACATACCGGGAAGGACGATTTAAATTGGCAGGCGGAATGTTTTGAGATGCACAAAATCCGTCCACAATCTTCACCTGCGTGGCGATATCTTCATGCAAGCGTTGCCGCCGGGATGCCTCGCTGCACAGCAAATCCACTTCCACCCACATATTATGGGAGAACACATCAGCCAATCTCACCAGGTTCTTGATGGTTGTCTTTTTCAGTTCCGGTTCTGCGGATACGATTTTAGAGCGGTTAATGGGAATATCTTCCCGTTTTAGATTCTTTAGAAAAAAGTATGCTCTGCGGGAAGGCGTGGGCAGTTCCTTTGGGGTAGATTGATACGATTCACAAATTTCTTCCACCTGCTCCACAATGTGTTGGATATGTTCAAAAAAGCCGGGCAGTTCCGCCTGAGATACCCCGCTGCGAAGTTTGCGTTTAACAAAATCGGCAAATTTTACCAACCCTTTGATCCGTACTCCCATACTGCTTTTTCCGGATAATAGTTTGGAATTAATTTTTTTGAGTACCAATTACTCAAAAAAATTTGGTTTTAATTTTATTTCTGTTAAATTAAACCAAAAGGAATGAAATATGCAAATTCGCGTTCGAAACCATTTCCGGGAATTTTCTTTGCCCCTCTTTTTTTAACCGGTAGAATTCTTCGAAATTCCCATTTCCCCTGTCTTAAAAAATGATTTTTCTCTGATGAACCAAAATCACCTGATGATGCGAAACGGTAACGTGACAACGATTATTTACCAGAGGAGGATATTATGAAACTGCTCCTTATCAATCCCCGATTCCCGGAGAGCTTCTGGAGTTTTAAATGGGCGACCGAAACCGTGCTAAGCAATAAACGAACCACCAATCCGCCGTTGGGATTAGCCACCGTTGCGGCGTTATCCCCACCGGATTGGGAGGTGGAAATTGTGGATGAAAATGTGGAGAGCATTCCCTTAGCCCCCCGGGCAGACCTGATTGGCATCTGCGGGATGGGAGTGCAATTTGCCCGACAGAAAGAACTCATCACTTATTACCGACAGCGGGGGTATTATGTTGTTGCCGGCGGCAGTTATGCCTCGTTGTGCCCGGAAGAATACCACTCCCTGGCGGATACCGTCATTTCCGGGGAAGCCGAATACATCTGGCCGGAGTTCTGCCGGGATTTTGAGAAAGGCACTCCCCGGCAATTCTACCAGGAAACCGGTGAAGTGGATTTGACCGATTCACCCACCCCGCGGTTCGATCTACTGGATCTCTCCAAATACCGGGCAATCAGCTTGCAGTTTTCCCGGGGATGTCCCTTCCGCTGTGAATTCTGCGACATCATTGTCATGTTCGGGCGTAAACCCCGCACCAAAACCGTGGAACAGGTGGGGCGCGAGTTGGATGCCCTGCGGAACCTGGGCGCCCGAAACGTTTTCTTTGTCGATGATAATCTGATTGGCAACAAACCCCAGGCAAAAGCCCTTTTGACTTTTTTAAAAGATTACCAGGAGCGCCATCAATACCGCTTTCACTTCGGAACGGAAGCTTCTTTGAACATGGCGCAGGATGAGGAACTATTACAGCTTTTCCGGGAAGCGAGCTTTGGATGGGTGTTTATTGGCATTGAGTCACCGGATGCCGAGAGCTTAAAGGAGACCAAAAAATTTCAAAACACCCGGGAAGATATCCTCTCTTCCGTGAGAAAAATTTATTCCGCCGGGATTGACATTTATGCCGGTTTTATCGTCGGGTTTGATAACGATACCACCGCGGTGTTTGATAAACAATTTGATTTTATCATGGAATCCGGCATCCAGGTGGCAATGATCGGTCTGCTCACTGCCCTGCCCAAAACCCCATTGTATGAGCGTTTAAAAGCGGAAGGGCGGCTCCTCTCGGAAACCACCACGGCAGACAATACCAAACTGGGCACCAATCTCCTTCCCAGGCAGATGAGTTACCAGGAGATGGTGGAGGGATATCGGAATCTATACCTGCGCTTGTTGGAACACCGCAATATTGCCCGACGCATCCGCAATAAAATCCGTTTCCTGACCAGCCCGGTGTATGGTAAAAGTTATTCAGTTGCAGAAGGATTAACCATCGTAAAAAGGCTGTTGGTGCGCGGTATCGTTGCCGGCGGCCTATCCCGGGCTTTTCATTTTTGGAAATCATTACCGTTGCTTAAACCGCTATTAATTCCAATCCATATTCAGGATTGGATTGTGGGATTGGCAATGCGGGATTATGTAGACCGCCATTTTATCCCGGAATTTTCCCCGGTGAATCAAAAAGCACAGAAATATATTCGGAAAATAGAATTGGCATTGCAGAAGTATGTTCATAGTGGCTCCTTAGAATTAACCCTGGAACAGGTGAAAACCTCCGCCGGTAATTTATCCATCTCTTTGAAAGGGGTATTAGACCGGGCGTTTTATAAACGAACTTCCCGGAAAATCGAAAAAATTCTGAAACATACCTCCTCTTCGGTAACTTTCTATATCGAAGAAATACAGGAAAAACATATCCGGCACTTTAACAAGATGTTAAAACGCCTGTCCCGATATGGCGACCGCATACACATTCTGGTAGATGAGCAGGTGATGGATAAAATCCGCATTGACTCATCGATTTTTAACCTGGTGTTGGTGGAAGTGTGAGCGGCAGTTGGCAGTTGCAGTGGGCATCCCGATTAATACGGTCACATCCCTGTGAACAAATCTCCGATGGAGCAGGCCGGGATGAAATCTTCCGGATTTCAGTGGCAGGAGGCATCAAACTTCGGAATACGTAAATCGCCAATCGGGACTCCCTGAACGTTAGTGAATGATTGACCCCGGAGAGCGGGCAGCTTTCGGCGAGAAGGAAACAGGAACGTTATGGACAACACAATCGAAAACGAAATCTCAAATCATCACTCGTCACGTTTTACGGTTCCCCCATCTAAAACGGCGCACGAGAACCCGAAACACGGAAGAGAAGAAGCCTAACCCAATTCACCATTTTTTCCGATGTATCATTTTAAAATTTACGGAAATCATCATCTCATGACACTGCCGGGGCTGGCAGTGCATGCCTCCCGAAATACCCCTTCGGCACTCTACCCGGAACTGGAACGATTGTTTGCTCAATTATTGGAGTTGCCGATCGCAATCGGCAGTGGATGGCAATCTCCGGCGGAGAAACATTTGCTAAAAATGGCGACGCCATTTTCCCGGGCAAATTTGTTAATCTTCATCGCCAAACCGTTTCGAGCGTTCACCCTTCCCGAGCATCTGACCCCATTATACCGGGAGAATCGCCTGGTCATCATAGAGCCGGATGTGCAGCAGAAACGCATCGATGCCCGGGGAGTGGAGATTCGCGATACCATCCTGGATGACCTGATCAATCACCATCTGTTTTGCTATATTGAACCCGGGGAGAAATTAGCCAGGCGGCTATATCAATTATCCAGGCGGGGGAAATATCTTTACTTACTCGATATTCCTGTTCATCAGGATTATATCGATGCCGGGGGGATGTTTGTGGATGCCGATCATCCCGAACCCCTTCTGGACGCCCTCCAATAACAATTTTAGCACCTCGGATATTCATCAACTTCCGCTTTCCTCCGTTCTCCTCCTGTAAATCCTGCCTAAATTTCCCGGAAAAGCTTCCGATAATCACTTCATCAAAAGTGACACAGGATGTGAAACTTAACGGAAGAGGGCAGGATGCTCAAGGGATTGTTTGTGAATAAAGCCGGCATGTTAGCACAACAGCGCCGGCTGGATGTTGCCGCCAATAATTTAGCCAACCTGAACACCATCGGATTCAAAAAAGAGAGAGTATTTTTTCGCCGGCTTCTGGAAGCGATGGCAAACCCGGTAGAAGATAATAACCGGGCGCCCGGCACTACCCGGCTGGATTTTAGTCAGGGTACCCTGAAAGAAACCGGAAACCCGCTCAATGTCGCCATTGACGGCAGCGGTTTTTTTGTGATTCAGACCGAACAGGGTACGTTTTACACCCGCAACGGCGCGTTCCAGTTGGATGGCGAAGGTCGATTGGTGACAGCAGACGGCTACCCGGTAGCCACCGACGGCGGTGAGGTGCAAATTTCCGGGGGAAGCGCCCGAATTACCGAAAAAGGGGATATTTTGGTAGACGGTCAAACCGTGGGCAGGCTGCGGATTGTGGATTTCGATGATCCCCAGCTTCTGAAGCCCGTGGGCAGCACCCACTTTTCCCTTGGAGATGCCACCGAAAAAGAACTAACCGCCGAGGAAATCAACCTGCGCCCCGGTTACCTGGAAACCAGCAATGTGGATCCCATTTCCGAGATGATTACCCTGATCGAAGTCAATCGAGAGTATGAAATGGCACAAAAATCCATTCATACCCAGGACAGCAGTTTGGATAAGTTAATCAATCAAGCAGGACGCACCACATAGTATAACGTTTTAGCTCGGCTGAACAATCTGTTGATTTTTTGAAATTTCGCTAAACCGTTGCGATACAGAACAGGAGGTTCTACATGGATAAGGTATTACAGGTAGCGGCATCGGGCATGCAAGCCCAGAAAATGTTCATCGATGTCATTGCCAACAATCTCGCTAACGTAAACACCACCGGATTTAAGAAGAGTGCCCTGGAATTTCAGGATTTGTTGTATGAAACCCTGCGGGAAGCCGGGGAATCCTCCGGGGCAGCCCAGGTGCGTCCGGCGGGATTGCAGATTGGCAACGGCGCCCGTGCCGTGACCACCTTCCGTAGTTTTTCTCAGGGGGCGGTAGAAACCACCAACAACCCCCTGGATGTTGCCATTGAAGGAGATGGCTTTCTGGTGGTACGCCTGCCGGACGGTAGAAATGCCTATACCCGGGACGGCTCTTTGAAGCTTTCCGCCGATGGCAGCATCGTTACCTCGGATGGCTACATTGTGGAACCGGAATTAAGCATCCCGGAAGACGCCCAGCAAATCATCATTCGCCGGGATGGGCAGGTGGAGGCGCTGTTGGTCGGCGAACCGGAGCCGCTGCCCATTGGGCAACTGGAATTGGCGCGCTTTGTGAACCCCGCCGGGCTTTCTGCCATCGGGCATAATCTCTATGAAGAGACCGCTGCATCCGGCACCCCGTTTCGGGGAACCCCCGGGGAAAACGGGCTCGGGCAAATCAATCAGGGCTTTTTGGAAACGTCTAACGTGGATGTGGTGGAAGAGATGGTGGATATGATTTCCGCCCAGCGAGCCTATGAAATCAATTCC
>CAYYGL010000083.1:0-20779 GCA_964471235.1 uncultured Calditrichaceae bacterium | reverse complement strand
CCCTCTCCTGGCAGGAGAGGGAAGGGGAGGGTTGGGGTGGGGATGGGTGAGGTTCGTTTCAGATTCTTACGGCAATACGCTGAAAAATACCGGAATAACACAAACAGGCATATAGCTGAATAGTTACAAAATATCTGCCGAAATCCGGGTCATCCGGGTTCATCCGCGTTCTATTTCTCTTAGATAGTGTTTGAGAAGTCCTTGTCATTCCGGTTGAAGCGAAGAAGAATAGCGGTGTAAGACTCTGGTTTACGGGAATTCCCTTTTTGAGCAGGGAGATTCTCCAACGGAGTCTATGACCGGTTTTTTCCGAAAAAACGCCGGAAAAAACCGGAATGACAGTGTTTTCCAATACTTTTCAAACACCCTCTTAAGTTGAACCGATGTTATTTCGGTTGAGGGGGAAGAAGAATAGCCTGCAATCAATGGGTGAACGCCGATCCCTATCAATAAACCTTCAGGTGAATCGATGGAAGCCATAAATAGACCATCCGTATCTTCCCGGGAGTACTGGGGTTATGAGCGACAATCGTTGATGGCAATTTTCAAGCCTCGGAGCGTTGCGGTCATCGGTGCCACGGAAAGAACGGGAAGTGCCGGTAGAACGGTACTATGGAATTTAATCAGTAACCCATTTGGTGGAACGGTATTTCCGGTGAACCCCAGGCGGGCGAGTGTGCTGGGCATCAAAGCCTATCCAACCATATCCGAAATACCGGAGCCAATTGATCTGGCAGTGATTGTAACGCCGGCGCCTACGGTGCCGGATATCATCGATGAATGTGCAGCAGCGGCAGTAAAAAGTGCGGTGATCATCTCTTCCGGATTCCGGGAAACCGGTGAACCGGGGAGGAAGTTAGAGGAAGAAATTTTCCGGCGTGCCCGCCGGGGTGGTTTACGAACTCTGGGTCCGAATTGCTTTGGTGTGATGCTCCCGTTTAGCGGTTTAAACGTCTCCATTGGTCACGATATGGCAAAAACCGGTAACGTGGCCTTTCTCAGTCAAAGCGGTGCCCTGACGGCAGCGATCCTGGACTGGAGCCTTCGGGAGCAGGTGGGATTCAGCGCTTTCATCTCCATGGGAAATATGATGGATATTGACTGGTCGGACTTGATTTACTTTTTAGGAGATGACCCTCACACCCACAGCATTGTGATGTATTTGCAAACCATAAAAGACGCCCGTGCCTTTCTCTCTGCCGCTCGGGAAGTGGCGCTTAGCAAGCCCATCATTGCCCTGACCACCGGTAAAAGCGAATTAGCCAGGCAAATTGCCGCCCGCCAAACCGGCTGGGAAGGCATCCCGGAGGGGGTACTGGAAGCTGCTTTTCGCCGCTGTGGTATTTTGTCGGTCGAGAAGCTGGCGGATTTATTTGCCATGTCAGAGATTTTAGCCAAGCAACCGCGCGCCCGGGGGCGCAGTCTGGCAATTATTACCAACGCCGGAGGACCGGGAGTGCAGGCAGCCGATATGCTGGTACGAAATGGCGGCAAATTGGCGCCGTTAAGCGAGGAAACCCGTTCTAAGCTGAACACCTTTTTACCCGCTTCCCGGGGAGATCGCAATCCCATTTACTTGCAACGGGATGCCGATGCCGACCGCTTCTATCATTCCGTTGAAACGGTTCTGGAAGATACCACCAGCGACGGTGTGCTGGTCATCTTAGCCCCGCAAGGTCTGGCAGACCCGACATTAACCGCGGAGAAAATCAAGGTATTTGCCAAATCTTCCCCAAAACCTTTATTAGCCAGCTGGATGGGAGGAACCGAAATCGCCGCCGGTAAAGCGATTCTCAATCAAGCCAACATCCCCACGTTTCCATTTCCGGATACCGCTGCTCAGATTTTCAATTATATGTGGCAATACAATTACAACCTACGGGGGCTTTTTGAAACTCCCCATTTACCGGCAGATGATGAACAACATCCTCCCCAGCGGAAAAAGGTGGAAAAGATTATCCGGAGTGCCTACAACGCCGGTCGAACAGACCTTAGCGATGCCGAAGCAATGGACATCCTGAAAGCATATCACATCCCGGTTGTGGATACCCGGGTGGCATTTACGGAAGAAGATGCTGTGAAAGCCGCCCGAAAAGTGGGATACCCGGTCGTGTTAAAATTAGTGGGCGGCAACAACTGCGATGATCAGGGTCAACGCACCATCCAATTGAATTTAAAACGGGAAGCTGCGGTGAGGGATGCATTTCGGACTTTGAAACGCCATGCCAGGGAGACATCAGCCGCCGAGCAGTTTGAGGGCGTGGTGGTGCAGCGCATGGTCTCGGTGAAAGGGTATGAGTTAATTTTACAGAGTTTTCCGGATGATCATTTCGGGCCGGTGATGCTGTTTGGCTCCGGAGGGGAATTGTTGAATATCTTTCGGGATGAGACCCTGGCGTTGCCCCCGTTAAACAGCACCCTGGCGCGGCGAATGATGGAAAGAACCAAAATTTACCGGGCGTTATCCGGTGAACAAAATTGCCTGCCGATTAACCTGGAGCGGTTAGAACAAAGTATCATTCGTTTCAGTCAATTGATCGTGGAGCAACGCCGGATTCGGGAAATCGAAATTCGCCCGATACTGGCATCAGCAGAGGAAATTCTGGTCTTAAACGCCCGGATGCACCTGTATCCACCGGATATTACCCCGGAGGAACTCCCTCGTCCGGCAATACGCCCCTATCCCCTGCAATACATTCAACAAGCCACGCTGAAAGATGGGACGCCGGTGACGATCCGACCGATTCGCCCGGAGGATGAACCGCTCATGGTCAGGTTTCACAAAACATTATCCGATCAAAGTGTCTATTTCCGTTATTTTCACCCGATTGCTCTCCGTCAGCGGGTGCGGCATGAACGGCTGGCGCGTATTTGTTTCATCGATTATGATCGGGAAATGGTGCTGGTGGTGGAGAAAAAGGACCCCGGGCAGGAGGAGCCGGAAATTATTGCCGTGGGGCGTTTAAACAAGTTACGAGGCGTAAACGAGGCGGAATTTGCCATCACCATCAGTGACGCCTATCAGCGCACCGGGATGGGAACTTTGCTGTTAAACAAGTTAGTGGAAATCGGACGGGCTGAGGGAGTTGATCGGATCATAGCGGACATCCTCCCGGAGAACAAGGGCATGCAGCGAGTCTGTGAAAAGGTCGGATTTAATCTGAAGATGGATTATGAAGAGCAGGTGGTAAAAGCAGTTTATGAAATCAATCATTAAACTTTCTGCTCCCACTGCCAAACACTCCCGGAACCGCTTTTTGGCAAAATTTTGTTGCCTGTATGGAGGGAAGCGTGAAACGTGATACGTAAGGAAGAACAATTGACGAGTATAACATTTTCTATGTTGTTTTTCACACTGCCCCCCTGAATATCACATCGTGACCGCGTTGCGGCTGATTTACTGATTACCGACTCACTGCTCTACTGACTTACTGACCCACTGCTACATTCCCCTTCACGTCATCCACCCTAATCCCCTCAAAACCCCGGCAGTTTAAACTTCATGGTTACTTCGCCGGTTTCTTTATTCACGGTAATGGATTGTTCCTCGGTAACCAATTCCTTACCGGTCGCCATTTTTAAGAGACCGCTTAAAAATTGTAGCCCCTGGTTCAGGGTAGTTTCCAATTCCTCCGTCTGAATTACCGGTGCAGCCGCCGCTTCTGTTACCGGGGGGTGGGGCGGCTCCGGCGATCCGGCGATTGGCGGCTCACTTTCTCCGCCTGCCGGTATCAATTCTTCCGGTTCTTCCGCAGTATCCGCCAACACTTCTTCATCCGATGCCGGTTCCGGGGTGAAGGATTCCATTCCTTCGGAAACTTGCGGGATATCAAAGGGCTGGATAATTTTCTCCAATTCCTCGATAAAGGTTGACCTGCCTTTTTTGGAAAAATCCACCTCATCGGTCAGACTGCCTTCATTCAGCACGGCATCGAACAGCGACTCCTTTAAACCGATGCCGTCATAAATTCGTTGCTCAATGCTGCCAAGCGATACCAGGTTAATCGCAGTGATTTTGTTGCTTTCCTGACCAATGCGATGCACCCTGCCAATTCGCTGGTTTTTCTTAGCCGGGTTCCAGGGCAACTCGAAATTGATCACCGTATCGGCAAATTGCAAATTCAGTCCGGTACCGCCGGCTTCGGTGGATAAAAACACCTGGCATTGATCATTTTTACGAAACTCCTCAATTAACTTGCCACGTTTTTTTACCGGCACATCGCCGCTCAGGGTCACATAACCAATATGCTGCGCCTTCAACATCTTTTCAATCAGACGCAACATCGTCTTCCATTCCGAAAAAATAATCACCTTTTTCCCGCTTCGCAGAATATCCAGCTTCTCCAGCAAAATCTCCTGCAACTCCGCCAACTTCGGCGAGATATTGGTCTCCTTATCGATCAGATAGGTGGAATCACATACCATGCGCATGCTTTGCAGGAGTTGTTGTAATCGCTGCATATCATAAATGGTTTTATATTTTTTCTTCAGGATGGTAGCCACTCCCTTGGCATAACCGGCATGCATCTCCTGCTGCCGGGGATGAAGGGTAATGGGTACCAGAATCTCCTGGACCTGCGGTAACTGTTCCAGCACATCCTTTTTCTCCCGGCGAATAACCCAGGGCGAAATGCGTTCCTTTAAAGCTTGCAAATTGTAATACCCGGTAATGCAGTTCTTTTTGCTTTTATCAAAGTAGCAATGATTCATGGAAAATTCCCACAAGGGCGCCAGAATTTCCGGATCGATGAAATTCATAATGGAATACAGGTCTCCCAGCCGGTTTTCAATGGGCGTACCGGTGATGACCAGGGCGTGTTTTTTAGGAATGGCTTTTACGGCATAAGAGGTTTTGGTAGTGTAATTTTTGATGCGCTGGGCTTCATCGAGAATGATCATATCCGGTGGATATTGGATAATGACGTTGATGTCCCGCAGTACCGCTTCGTAATTGGTAATGAGAAAAAAGGCGTCACTGGATCGATAGATATCATGCCGCTGCTGGCGATGTCCTTCCACCACTACTGCCTGTTCATGACTGAAACGTTCCACTTCCTGCTTCCATTGAAATTTCAAGGATGCCGGGCACACCACCAGAACGCGGGTGAATCCGTAAATATCTTTTTTGAAGACTGCCGTGGCAATGGCTTGCAGGGTCTTCCCCAATCCCATTTCATCGGCAATGATGGTGCCCTGTTTGAACAAGCCGAACAGGATACCTTCCTTCTGATAATCAAATAGATCCGCTTTTATTTTGCGAAAATCCGGCGTTACGGTTGCGGCTAATTTTTGCAAGGCTTGTTGATCAAAATACTTGTCGATTTTGCGTTTCACTTCCGGACGAATCAAAATCTTCTTGATGTCTTCGGCAGCCTGTAAAAATTCCAGAAAACGCCCGTATTGCTCCGGGAGAATGTATTCACTGCCATTGAAATATTTCTCCAGTAAGGAGGCAATCTCAATTGACAAATCCCCTTTATAGAAATAAGTGATGTGATAATCATTTAACGGATCGCAATAAATCTCCACGAACGGGTACGGCTGAATATCAATTAATTTTGTCACCGGCAGCCTGTTCATGATTTCCTGATGGGCGAACATCAAATGTTTGCAGGTACCTAACTTGTTGGTACGATAATCCGGGCAGCTGCAATAGCCGGTTTTCCGGGTAAAATCCCGCAGGGTAATCTCATACACCCGGTGCGCTTCGGTTTCCAGGCGATGGATGCCGTACACATTATCGGCAAAGGTAATCCGGAAATTTTCCTTCTCCGCCCGTTCCTCCCGTTCACGAAGCACCCGGGCAATCATCTCTTCCCGGGTATAAGGTTCTCCCGCCGCCCCCTTTCCGGCATCTGCTTCTTCCGTCAGTATCTCATGCAACTGCAACAATGCCGCCGCCGCATGATGGCAGCAATCCAGCCGGGAGGTGCAGGTACACTGGTGGCTGAGTTGGTTTTTTGGGATCCGCACCTCCACTTCATAATCCTCAAACCGGTCTTCGACAACAAACCGGAAAGTGTCGTCGTTCTGAGAGGTGAGGGTGCACATTTCCATTTCCAGCAATTGCTTCCCCCGGTAAAAGGTAATAGTTGAGCGGATGTAGTTATTCTTTAATTGCGAGATGGAAGGGAACGGTGGCAGAAATTCCATTTCCGGTGCTCCGTCAAATTTTATTAGATTTGGGAAACAGGTTTATTTTGTAGAAAACGTTTCCTGTCAAATGGTCATAGGTTAGCAATCAATTCGCATCGAAGCAAGTGGATTTTGGGAAGATTCCAATAAGTAACACGGAAGTATCTGAGAGGTTCATATTTTACGAGGGGGGGAGAAACGCCAATACAAAAGGAGCAGTCCACAGGGCGGCTGCTCCTTTTGTTCTATGCGAATCGCTTCAGCGAATAGACCGGTGCGATCAACGAATTAAAATCATTTTACGGGTCTGGGTTAAATGGCCACTATTGAGATGAAGCAGATAAACCCCGGATGGTTGCTGCACACCATTGTCATTGGTGCCATCCCATTTCATCTCGTAAACCCCGCCAGCCAGGGGACCGTTATACAGGGTTTTCACCAATTGTCCCAGGCTGTTAAAAACAGACAGGTTCACGTTGTTCAAGCCACTGCTTAACACCGGCACCTCAAACTTAATGGTGGTTTCCGGATTAAAAGGGTTGGGATAATTGCCAAATAGTTGAAATCGAGTAGAAATCGGATCTCTTTTTTCCAATTCGGCGCCCGTGCTATTAGGAGTGGCGCTGACGATCGCTAATTGATTTACCTTACCATTGATATCCCGTTCTGACAATCGGTAATAGTAGGTAATTCCATTGCTCACAAATTGGTCCTCGTAGGCGTACGTATTGCGCTCATTGGTGGTTCCATGACCTTCAATTTGGGCAATTTGATGAAAATTATTTACATCCGTACCCCGGTCCAGAATAAAGGCATCGTTATCGGTTTCCGATTCTGTCACCCAACGCAGGATTACTTTTCCATCTTCGGTTGAGGTGACAAAAGAACTCAACATCACCGGCAGTGGACTATCATTGATATTTTTGGAACCTAAGGTGTAATAGCCATCCAACAGGTTGCCGTTGGTCAGGTTAAAGCTAACCTGGTCGCCGGAAACGGTTGGCGCTGCCCCCTTTGCTGTAAAGGAGAAGGGGTCTGTGGGGCTATAGAGCACCACATAACTGGACCCGCTCGGTAACACCCCAACAGCGGCATCTCCAAAATCGAAGGTTAATTTGGCATCCACTGCGCCGGTCTTATCAATATACCAGACCCGCTGCCATCGAGCTGCCACACCGCTGGGCAACCCACTGGTAGTAACGCCATTATTGGGAGTTTTATGCCCGGCAATCAAGTATTCCCCCGGTCCCAGGGAAGCATTATTTTCAGTAATAATTAAACCGGCGGAATTACCGCTGGTGCTGTTACCATCCGTTTCTTCCCCAATACCGGCAACATCCAGATCATAATCGCCTTTGGCGGCATCATCGCCGGCGTAACGGTCTCCGGTTGCCAGGGCAATTCCATATTTGGCACCCAGGTAATTTGCTACCAGGGTTCGCTGGGCGATGTTCAGAGCGCTATTGTAAACCACAACTTCAGCAATATCTCCGTTAAAGCGATTGGAACTGGTAGTGGTTCCCAATTTCCCACCCACAGAGTATGCCTGGTTAACATTCGCCAGGGATGTGATGCCGGTGGTGGTGCTGGCAGCACTCACACCATTAAAAAATACCCGCTGTTTTCCGGAGGTCGTGCTCACATCAAAACCGATCACAAAAGGATTTCCGGTAGTTAACGAAGAACCACCGATTGTCTCTGCGCTGGAATTGGTGCCATCCGGGCTGGTAATAAGACTCACCTTACCATTATGAACAGCAAAGTGAAATTTAAAGGCATTGGGAGCACCGGCTGCCCATTTCGACCACACAATGTTAAACCCGCTGCTCAAGGAACTTGGTTTAACCACAGCGAAACAAGTAGCGGCATTATCGGAAGCCAGGATATCAGTACCGGCGAGAATGTCATTGGCAAATTGCACAGCCGGCTGCCCGTTTATGGAACTGCTCACAAAGGTTGGTTGATCCGCAGCCGTTCCCTGGGAAGCATCATTCCCATTGCCGGACTGATCAGCCCAGTTCGTTACATTACTACCGCTGGTAGTCACACCGCTATCGGCTCGCAACCAGAGTTTTAATGCGGATGTGCCCAGGGTGTTACCCACTCCCCCGGGACCTTTTTGTGCCCAGATCATCAGAGGGGTTATCATAAACAGGGTCAGAAAGTAAATTGTTCGTTGCAATGTCTTCATACTAAATTCTCCTTTACAGAATATGTAGCTCTTATTCTGTTATTTAACATAAAATTAAGTCTGTTTACATTTATTGATTATGGCTTTTGAAACCTTTCTTAACAATCGATTACCGCTCGTTTCCTGAATATTTATTCTGATAAAGTTAGTTATCGAATTAATAAACATATCCTTTAGGAACCATGAAAATTCTTCATCATTTCTTTAGTTTTCTTACCGCTTTTCGGAGTTGAATTCCCAATCGAACCAATCGATACGATTCGATTTTTGCTAAACGATTTTTTAGTTGGCGGATGCGGTCTTCCAAAATTTCTTTCCCGCCCGGCTCGACCATCCCGGAAACTCTCTCGAGGTTGGAGGGATGGGTAATCGCTATCCAATGTTGATCCCCCGGGTGTGCCCAGGGCAAGTGAATGGTCGATAAGCCAAATTGACCGGTAATTTCCTCCAGGAATTTCGGGGTATAAGTGATACATTGGGGATAAACCCATTCTGTACCCTGGTAATTGGTTTCTCCGGGTAAATAGGTTGCCAGAAACACCGAAGTCGGCTTCATCACCTTGCCGGCTTCCGACAAACAGCGTTTTAACTGGGAAATTGAAGTGTGGGAAAAAATGGATTGGGCAAGCAAAAAGTCAAATTGCTCCCCAAAGATACTTAATGTAAAATTGTTATCGTGGTTAAAATGGGGCTGTTTTAAACGGATTAAATCCTTACCAATTTCTCGGGAAATTCCTTCGTCCAGAAGCCAGCCATTGGGCTCTATGCCGTAGTAATGTTGCGGCAATAAATAAGGAATGAGTAACTTTCCAACCCGCAACGAACCGCAGCCGATATCCAGGACGCGATGGTATTCCCGTAATCCCAACCGGGTTAACAAATTAAATTGAGCGGCACTCAAAAGGTCATAATTTTCCGGTGCACCGACGTATGCACGATAATCATGGTCTCCGGCAACCAGCCGGTCTCCCGAGTGAAGATTGCTGCGAAAATCATCTTTTAAAACACTTCCCATATCCGGAGCTTCCATCAATCAGTCAATTATCCGATACTACTTTTTACCCGCCCTTATGGGTACATCCGATTTGAACGCTACCTGAGATTGTGTGAACGCTACCTCCCGCATGAATTGTTTTTCTCATGGGAAATGATAAAGAGCTCTCCTCACCCTTTTGGTAATTTTTTATTACCAGAATATTCCAGGCTGTGCCCGAAGGTTTATTCTCGGTAAGTTTCAATTAAATTAAAGATTGAAAGAGAAAAAAGTGGGTTCAATGAAGGAAAAAGAAAAAAACGGGATTAAATGTTCTTCTGAAAAATCAACCGTACCGGTGAGATGATATTCGCGACACAACCCATCAACCGACAGTGGGTGAAGTCACGATTGGCGCGGTTATTTAATCAAAAGTCATATAATCCCGTTTTTCGAATTATCATCACTCTATAGTTAACAGTAGTTGTCGTAGTTGGTTATAAAATGGTTCTTTTGTTCCCCTAAACTTCTATCAATTTATAGAATTTTTAAATGAGCTAAATCCACAATAATCCCCGCGATTCTTTCCATATTCTGATAAACCCCATACGCCTGTTCAATGCTCATCGTTAAAAACCGTATTCAAAAGCTCACATGTTACAATTAGCAACATCGGGAAATCCCATCTCTACACGACTACCTTTTCCAGCTTCACCTGTTGGGAAAGAAATCGACTGATATTGTTTATTAGATTCATACCAATATCGATCAGAAACAGTCGATATGCTTTCCGCAAGATATCGCCGCCATCTTTCACATTGTTTTCCCGCAAGGCGATGGTCAAGTAATGGATATGCCGGGGAGAAGCATTCAGCCAGCTGGTTAATTCCACCTCGCTGATGTCGGGTTCGATGTCCCAGAGAAATTCTTCTGCCTGCTCCTCATTATCCGCAACGAAGATCTCCAACAATACCCGAAAAACGGCTGAATAAATATCCGGACATAAAATCGGGCTATCCGAAATATCCTCGATAATTCGATGCTGCCAATCGGCACTCGATTGGAAAACCCAGTAATCCGGACCTTCCTGGCGCTTCTCTTTGACGAAATTATTCAGCAATTGCTGCGCAACTTGCCCGATGGTTAAAACTTCATGCTCCATGATACAATCCTCTGTGTTTAATTGAACATTATGGTAAATAAATTATTGCCAGACGATAACCTCCGGAAGAACATATCCCGGTGGAATTCCCCCGGGATCCTTTTTCGAATACCCGGAAGGTTTTTCTCTGGCAACAGGAACGTAACAATTCCCTTTTTAGCTCTCTCCCTGGTTTTCAGAATCAAACGAAGAGTCATTGCTTCATCTGCCCGTTACACTTTACGCCTTAATAATGCCATTCCTCCTGGGAGACAATAGACTCTACTTCTTTAATAAACACCCGGAATTGTGAAACGGTCAGGGTTTCCTGGTCCGGCACCGCCAGTGTATGCCCATGGTAAACCATGAATTGGTGGTTTGCCATGGAAATGGGACCATAGAAATTCAGCTCTTTAAGTTTGTTAATGAGCTGTTCGCGATCACAGGCTATAAGTTTCTTCATAAAAGGGGTCCTTGTTCAAATTAATTCCATGAATGACAGGTAGAGCATGCCCTAATTTTAACCCAATCAAAATCCAGCTTTCCAGGGTAGACCGAAGAGATATCCGGCAGGCACGTTGCGATTTACCAAAAGCCAGTACCCCTTTGCATGCCGGAATTTTTCCCAGGTAGCTGCCATCTTCTAATTGGTGATAGGTGGCGTTCATCATTGCACTCCGAATATAATCGCTGAATACATTATAATTATTAATGATAATCTCCTTTCCATTAATGCTTGAAATCACTATTTTTTTGTATATTCTTTTATTAATACAAATTCATAATGAAAATTTTACATCAAACTTCAAAAAAATATCAGGTTATTAAATTTCATAACCGCTCGTTCATCGAATACCATACCGGCATATCCGCCGAAAATTTTCCGGGATTAGCCAAGAAGTTTACAACGAATCAATCGTTCTGACAGGAAATTATTATTTTCTCTCCCGGACAAATACCATCGTTATTTGGAGTAATCGAATCGTTCTGTGACAACAAGAGGTGTTTACAAACGAGAAGGTGAAGTCGGCTAACCGGTTACAGTTTCCGCTTAAATGGCGGAGCATCCGCATTCATTACCGTTGGAATTTTCCATAGCCCGGAGCTATTCGGAAAAAAGCACTGTCTCTATCTTTCCCGATAGATGACAATACCCATGTGTTGTTGTCGGGTTAAAACCATACCAATAATCGGAGGGGAGGGCACAATCTTGAGACGTTTTTTGGTGTGTTAACGACTTTATTCAGGTGTATCACTTTGGCCAATAGACGCATCAGGAATGCTCTGTGATATTATATTCCCGCAGTTTTCTCCACAACGTGGTTCGCCCGATTTCCAGTTGGCGGCAAGCTTGTTCATAATTCCAATCACAGGATTCCAGGGTGTTCAAAATATGACGTTTTTCCATCTCTTTAAGGGTAAGTTTTTCATCCTCAAAAGGGGTGGGCAATGGGGTGGATGCCGTTTCCGACGACTGGATATTCGGTGGCAGATCATGAATGGTAATTTTTTTACCGATTGCCAATGCCACAGCTCTTTCAATCACATTTTCCAATTCCCGAACGTTACCCCGCCATTCGTAATTTTTTAATGCCTGCATCGCTTCCGGAGTAAAGGAACCCACTTCTTTATGAATTTTTTTAGAAAACCGTTTTAGAAAATGCTCCGCCAATAAGGGAATGTCTTTTTTTCGCTTTCGTAATGGTGGGATAGTCAACTGAATCACATTCAAGCGATAGAAGAGATCACTCCGGAATTCTCCTTTGGTCACCATTTCTTCCAAATTTTTATTTGTAGCCGCCAGAACCCGAACATCAACCCGAAGAGTCTCATTGCTACCCACCCGTTTAATTTCCCCTTCCTGAAGAAATCGCAGCAATTTCACCTGTAAATGTGGTGGTAATTCTCCGACTTCATCTAAAAAAATCGTACCGCCGTTGGCAACTTCAAACAAGCCGGTTTTATTGGCAACTGCTCCGGTAAATGCCCCCCGAACATGCCCGAACAATTCACTTTCCAATAAATTCTCCGGGATGGCGCCGCAATTCACCACCACAAACGGATGGGTTTGCCGGGTACTAAGCTGATGAATAGCTTTGGCAACCAACTCTTTTCCGGTTCCGCTTTCGCCGTCAATTAGAACGGTTATGTTGCTTCGGGCAATCCGGGAAATCAATTCAAAAATGCGCTGCATCTCCGGTGTGGCACCGATGATATTGGCAAATTGATAGCGCTCTTCACTATGATACCAGCGGTAGAAAGATTCCACTTCTTCCTGGATCCATCGTATAATGCCCTTTCCGACCTTTTGCTGGTCCCTTCGATTTTGTTGAATTAATTGGTCAATTTCTTTGTGGGTGTAGATGAAGAGGTTGTTCCGTTTCTTCCACTTTGCCAAATTCACCTTGCCATCATTGAAATCAATCACCAACAGAGGAAAATTACCCCGTTTCTTCACACTTTTTTCAATGATATCATCATACAGATGAGATTGATTTGTGGGAAAAAGCAATAAAACATCCGTTTGAGAGGGATTTTCGGAGAGAGCAAAGACCGCCCCCTCCTCCCGGGAAATGGCGTTGCGATGGATTTCCTCTTCGCTACCGGAAAAATGGAAGGAGAGGCAGCCAGCTTGTTTGAGTTCATCGATGAGGCGAGGCAATAACGGGGCAGTACCTATTACATGCACTAAAGGATGACGGGCGGGTGCCAGGATTTTTTTCACCAATTCCCGTACCACAGTTTCCGGTTCCACTGCATAATCAAAAAAAGGGGTTTCCTGGCGGGCTTTCTCATACAACCAGATGCCTCGTTGAAAAAGCCGGTGTATAATGGGTCCGATATGGTTGTGCTCCCGAGCCCGAATATAAGCATCTTGCATTATTTCCAGACGCTGTTCGCCCCCACTACTGCCGGCAACCCCGGTCGATATTTTCAAAAAACGAAAAATCGCATCCCTACCGAGCGCCATGTATTTCTCAACAAGCTCAACCGGAGAACTAAAAACCGGTTCTATATACTTATGCCAGCATTCTTCCAGTTCCGGAAGGTCCTCCGAGACAATGAACAATTCACATCCATCCTGATAACGCAAACAAAGCCATTCTTGAAGTTCCGGGTTGAGAGATTTCACTTGCTCCGGCGTCCGGATCCAGCAATCCCCTTTCTCTAACCCTCCATCATGATAAAATTTAAATTGATAAGCGGCTATTGGCATCTCAAACGACCTATTACTTCACCACTGAATATAACGTCCGTTCGTCAGAAGAAATATAGAACGCTGATGACCCGGATGACTCGGATTTTCGCAGATTTTTTTAATATGATAACCCATCATCCGTGTAAATCCGCATCATCTGTTTCATCTGTGTTCCATTTTAAGTTACGTCGAACTCACGTTAATATAACCCTTTTTAAGGAAGAAAAGATAATGTGAAGTGAAGAAAATAAAAAGGTTATTCTTTTGTGAGGATTTTTACATAATCAATGGCGAAGTTACTTTTTTATTTTGGAACAAAAATTCAATAGTGTAAACAGGAGAATGCATCGCAGTGAAGTTCTCAAACGACACAAAAAACAATGCCGGAGTTTTAAATGAAGACAACTCCTTTTATCATCCTGCTTGCGTTACTTACCTTTTTAACTGCCCAACACTCCCGGTTAACCTTCTTTGACCGGGTGGATGTCTTTTTGCAACAATATGTAAAAAACGGTCTGGTAGATTATCGTTCCATTTTGAAAAACCCCGGGCAGCTCAACCAACTGGTGGAAGAAATTCGCCAGTTCGATTTAAACACCCTGACCACTCCGGAACAAGAACAGGCTTTCTGGATCAACACTTACAATATCCTGGTCATCAAAGGAATCATCGCTCATTATCCATTGAATTCTCCTCTGGATGTGCCGGGATTTTTCAAATCCATTCGCTACCCGGTAGGCGGTCAACAATTGACTCTGGATGAGATCGAGAACATTCGCCTGCGGGAACGTTTTAACGCCCCCCGGGTACATTTTGTCCTGGTGTGTGCCGCCAGGGGATGTCCCCCAATCTCGGACCATGCTTACCGCCCTGAGCATTTAGAACAGCAAATGGAGCAGCGGGCAAAAAATGTTTTAAATAATCCACGGTTTGTGAAAATTGACGAACCAACAAAAACGGTGTATTTGTCGGAAATTTTTAAATGGTTCAAATCCGATTTTGAAGGGAACGGCAAATCGGTGGTGGATTATATCAACCGATATCGCAACACCCCAATTCCGTTTGATTTCCGGATTCAATACATGAAATACGACTGGAATTTAAATACATTTTAGTGCTCTCGTCACCTGGAAATCATGGTATCCACTAACAAAATGGGACAAAATTTTTCGAAAAACTGCTCCATGCCACAAAAGAATAACTAATGAAATTTTTTTTTGTAAATTTATCTTTGCGACATTAATATTTACGGTTTCAGAACGGACGGTGGTTACAAACGCATAAAAAGCGAGACACAGGAGTGAGGCTTTAATGGTAGACATTGTTTTATTAGGCTTGTATCTGCTCACGTTAATTCTTCTGGGATTATTTGGAATTCATAAATACTATCTATTGCACCTTTATCGAAAGTATAAAAAACAACCGCTTCCGGTTCCGCCGGTGCCGGAAACATGGCCGAACGTCACGGTGCAATTACCCATTTATAATGAAAAATATGTACTGAAGCGCCTGATAAAAGCGGCGGTTTGTCTGGATTACCCCCGGGAGAAATTGCATATTCAGTTGTTAGATGATTCTACCGATACAACCTCGAATCTGGCAGCCAGATTGATTGCGGTACTCCGGAAAAAAGGATATCGGATAGATCACATTCGTCGACCGAACCGGGTGGGATTTAAAGCGGGGGCGCTTGCCTACGGCTTGAGGAAATCCTCCGCCGAGTATATTGCGATTTTCGATGCAGACTTTGTTCCCCAGCCCGACTTCCTGAAGCAAACCATCCCTTACCTGATGCAGCCCGGAATTGGCATGGTGCAAACTCGCTGGGGGCATATCAACCGGGATTATTCTCTCTTAACCCGTTTGCAGGCAATTTTTCTCGATGCGCATTTTCTGATTGAGCACCTGGCACGCCATCGTTCCGGGAAATTCTTCAATTTTAACGGAACTGCCGGGGTGTGGAGACGCCAGGCAATTGAGGATGCCGGCGGTTGGCAGCATGATACCCTGACCGAAGACCTGGACCTGAGCTACCGTGCCCAATTGGCCGGATGGAAATTCCTCTTTTTGCCCCACGTGGTTGCCCCGGCTGAATTACCGGCAGAAATGAACGCTTACAAGGGGCAGCAACATCGCTGGGCAAAAGGGTCGGTGCAAACTGCCATGAAACTGTATCGCAAAATCTGGAAATCCGATTTTCCGTTCCACATACGACTGGAAGCGCTGATTCATCTTTCCAATAACTTCGCATACCTGTTAATGTCTATTCCTGCCTTGTTGCTGGTACCGGTGGTCAAAATCCACATGGAAATGGGCGTGGTCCCCTGGAAGCTGGTTTTTGTTTACCTGACGGTGTTCTTTGCCGCCACCTTCTCAGTGCTGGTGTATTATTCCGTCACAATTAAAGATTCCCTGGGAAAACTCTGGCCTCATGTGCTGTATCTTCCCCTGTTAATGGCATTGGGTATCGGACTCTCTATCAACAATGGGAGGGCTGCCCTGGAAGCCCTGTTAGGACGGCAAAGCGATTTTAACCGTACCCCCAAATTTCGCATTGAAGGGAAAAAAGGTACCTGGAAAAAGAAAATCTATCGCCCCGGCAAAAGCTATCAGCACATTTTCGAATTTCTGATGGCGGCTTATTTTACCTACGGATGGGTCTATTTTCTAAGCCAGGATTTCTATTATTCCATGCCCTTTTTTATCCTGTTTATGATGGGATTTTACTATACCTCGCTCTCATCACTTTACGGGCAAAAACGGTGAACAGGTATTACCGGTAAACGTCCGCCAAACAGGAGACACCTCCATCCTGCGTAGTTCCGGCAGGATGATTTAACGTCCGTAAATCCATGCACAAGCCCCGGTCCGAAATATTTCATCCTCATTTTCCGTCACTGTTTTCCAGCGGGAAAAATAGCCCCGGCAATGCGGCTCCTACCCGGCGAGACCTCCTCATCGGACTAATTTTAGCAACTCTTCTACTTGGGATAACCGTTGCCATTGCACGGCTATCGACCGGGTTTAGCCCCGATACTCCCCTCCCCCGGCAGCCCATTCTCGGGCTGATAGGAATCCTAATCATTTCCGGGCTGGTTTACTTTGCCCTCCTGAAGATTCTTTCCGGCTGGCAAACTTCCGCCCTGGTAATGATAACCATGCTTTGTCTCGGATTACTGATGCGCCTGAGCATGTTCACTTCCATACCGATTTTGGAAGATGATTTCTACCGCTATTTGTGGGATGGAGCGGTCACTGCACATGGCATTAATCCCTACGCTTACTCGCCGGAACAAATCCGGCAGGCAACGGAAACCCATGGCAGCGGTGAAATCCCCCCGGAATTGCTAAAACTCGCCCAGGTACCCGGCAGCACATTGAAGAATATCAATCATGCCTATGTCAGATCAATTTACCCGCCGCTCACCCAGGCGGCATTTGCCCTGGCATATCGACTGACCCCCTGGAAAATGGACGGCTGGCGGTTAGTGTTGCTGGTTATCGATCTGATCAACCTCTCCCTCCTCCTGATTTTGCTGAAGCAGGTAAATCTTTCCCCCCTGGCGGCTGCTATTTACTGGTTAAATCCCCTTCTGGTAAAAGAAATTTTTAACTCCGGTCACATGGATATCCTGATCTTCCCATTCCTGCTCGGGGCATTTTATTTCTTACTCCATCGTAAATATTACCCGGCAATCGTATTGCTGGCAGGAGCAGTGGGGGTAAAGCTCTGGCCCCTGTTGCTGCTCCCGCTGTTTCTCCGACCGGTGCTACCGAACTTCCGCAAAATCACGGGATTACTGGTTTTATTTAGTAGCCTTACAGTACTGTTGTTGTTTCCCATGCTTTACACCGGGCTGGATGCCAATTCCGGGCTGGGCGCATACAGCCAGCGCTGGGAACTCAATGATGCGGCTTTCCGACTGCTGGTGTTCGGCTGGCAGCCATTGCTGAAGCTGATAGGAATTCATCCCGGGTACAGCCAGATTTATGCCCGCACCACCACCGCAATCCTGCTGCTGGGTTGGACCGCTCTCATGTCTAACAACAGCCCCGGCAATCGGATCGAATTTTTCAACCGGGCACAGTTGATTATCGCTGCCATTTTTTTACTCAGCCCCACCCAATTTCCCTGGTATGCGGTCTGGCTGCTGCCAATTCTGACTTTTGTTCCTTACCGTTCCCTGCTGCTGTTAACTGCGTTACTGCCACTTTATTATTTATGGCATTACTTGCAGGCACGCGGAATGGTAAATATGTTCCATTACGGCATTGTCTGGATTGAATTTTTTCCGGTGTGGGTGTTGTTGGCTCTGGAGATTCGTCGTGGGAAGGGAAATCTCATCTCCACTCAACAGAAAGGCGTTTGAATTTAATGAAAAGCCATCATCGTATTTCGGTGATTATACCGGCATTGAATGAAGAAGAATCGATTGGTAAAGTCATTAACGACATCCCATCCTATGTGGATGAGGTCATTGTGGTGGACAATGGTTCGCAGGACCGCACCGTAGAGATTGCCCGTTCCCTGGGTGCCCGGGTATTGAACGAGTCGGAGCGGGGATACGGGATTGCCTGCCTGACCGGGATTGCCAATTTAACAGAACCGGATATTGTGGTATTTTTGGACGGTGATTACAGCGATTATCCCGAGGAGATGGATTTGCTGGTGAATCCGATAATCGAAGGGCGGGCGGAGATGGTGATTGGTTCCCGGATAGCCGGGGAATCTCAGCAGGGTGCCCTGACCCTCCAGGCGGTCTTCGGCAACTGGCTTGCCTGCCGGTTAATGCGCTGGTTCTGGGGTGTGCATTATACAGATCTGGGTCCTTTTCGGGCAATTCGCTACGACACCCTGCTATCCCTGGGAATGCGGGACCACAATTACGGCTGGACAGTGGAAATGCAAATCCGGGCAGCCCAGCGCCGGGTTAAGGAACTGGAAGTGCCGGTTCGCTACCGAAAGCGGCATGGGGGGAAATCAAAAGTCTCGGGAACCATCCGCGGGGTGGTGGGCGCCGGCACCAAGATTCTCTCCACCATTTTCATCTCGGCATTTGACTGGTATGTCCGGGGCGGGAAAAAGAGCTGGCAACAACAGGCGTCTCGGGAAAACAGTCCCGGTTGAATTTACATTTTCAACGTCTACTTCCTCAGTTGCATAAAATATTATTTGTATGCCGGTGAAAACAACACTAGTGTAGACGTTTCTGGTGATTCAGTAAGTTCTCTAATTCCATTTTTAAAAAAGTTTTTGGTTTTATTAACAAAAGTGGTTGTTTTACGCAATGTTCGTGGTTTATTATTTATCGTCCAAATAAGAGCCCGTGCAAACCCAAATATAATTTTATGCTTTTCGTAAAAATAATTACTGATGATTTCCACAAATTTTTCATGAATACTTTTCAAATTAAAATTTGAAGGCTTTTCTAACTCTTTTTCTAAATGTCGTTGGGCTCTTTCTAACTTTGTATCATTCCGATCGGTTATAACAATAACAAACAGTCTATAAATATTCACCCATTGCAAAGTATCACAAGCTTTTGATATAGAGCTGTCTAAATAATCAAATACCCAATTAGTCTTGTTGATTTCTCCAGCCATAACATATTCTCGTAACTCATCTCTCAAGACATATAGTTGAAATTGATATTTTTCGACAAGACTATTAATCTTTACCTTCCTTAGTTCATAAAAAATATATATACAGAAGATTAAAAAGAGTAAATAGAAGAACATATCATTCCCCTTTATTCTTAGATTTTCTTGTATGATGAAGCTGTTTGCCAATTTTATCCTCTTGATGCTTTGATTTCCATTGAGCTAATCGCTCTTTTTCCGATTCGAGCTGTTGTATCTTTTTCTGATAGACAGACCTTTGAGAAAGAATAATAATGACAAAGAGCAAGCTAATAAACAGATGTGGATAAACATTCTCGATATGTTTTCCTAAAAAATACATATCAAAGAATTCTTTTTTTTGTTCCGGTGTGCCAAAATAGTAAAACCCAAATATTAAAACAACAAAGATGGCAAATGGAGCACCAAGTCTCTCTGCAAGATTACTAATAATGTCAGAAAAAATTCTTAGCACATGAACCCAAAATGGTTCGTCAGTTCTTTTTCTCCTCTTATTTTTAGCCATCAAGAACAATCCTTTGTAATCGGAAAGAAGTTTCTAATTATGAATAAATATCCGACATAGTTAATTCTGATAATTTGCGTACCTTTGTAAAATGGCTAATCCTATTTCATGACGGATGTTACAAATTTGTGAAACAATTTCCTGTAAGAATTGGTTGAGTATATCAATAAATTTTTTATTTTTCAAGATTTTTTTAATTAAAAAATGTACCATTTTATAAATGTTTTATAAGCTTTTTAAAAAGAGTCTTCATTTTGATTTTTTTACAAGTAACTTGTTTTTAACATCATAGAATTTATCTGGTAATTTTTTCCTATGTAATAAACTAATTGTATGGGCTCGATCCAAACTTCGGATTGCAAGGGATAGCTGGTCATTCTTTAATTTCTTTTCAGCATCTAATATCAATTTATCAATTAAAATATCATATTCATCTTTAATACCCGCACTTTTGTGAATGAACTTGATTATTAAGGGTAATACACCAAATACTATTATCAAGGTAACTATAATTAATATTCCTATCATCGGATCACTCATTATGTTCTCCCGTGGGCTTTGTGTACATCATGTTAAGAATTCTTACAAATTGCCAAAACCCTGTTAATATTGTTTCTAATTTTATTGCTCTATATCTATTACGCTGTAATCTTGCTTAAGTCCCCACAATAATACTTTTTCGGTAAATTGTCAGGGCAAATAAGAGTTTTCAAAGAAGTGATTGTGGAAATGAGAACAGCCAAACAAAAACAATATCACTTTTAGCATGAGTTGTTATTTGAAAGGTCCCCATTCTCCAATGGGAGTAAATTTCAAATGTATCACACTCTAATTGAATATATTATCTTATCTAAAAAAACAAACCCAGTTCAAGGTATTAACTTACTGCACAGATGAAATTAATGGGAATAAAGTGACTTCGAGGCAAGAGAAGAATCATTATACTTTTTTTCCAGATGTCTCTACCCCAGAATCTGCCGGAAGAAATAGGGCAC
>CAYYGL010000082.1:0-21058 GCA_964471235.1 uncultured Calditrichaceae bacterium | reverse complement strand
GTTATCTGTTTCATCCGGGTTCTATCCAAGATAGGTCGAACTCACGTGAAAATAAAATTGAACAAACACGGTTCCGGAGGCTGGGGCTGGCTGCTATCAATTTTTTGTAACTAAATGTTCAAAATGTGCTCAAAAATGCATAAATTAAGTGATTTACAACTAATTTTAACAATTTGAGACCGGTTGATTCTCCATAACGAAATTGTGACAGAGATTATATTGAGAAGTGGGTAAACTTCTGACCAAAGAAACCGTAGGGAAAAAGTGCTTGAGAAAGCCAAGGAGGAATGGATGGCAAATTTTGAAGTGAATAGAGAAGACATTGAAGATGTAACCATACTCAAACTGAGTGGGTACCTGGATGCCCATACTGCCCCGGAATTTGAAGAAATGATCAGTAAATTGTTAGCTGAAGGGCGTTATAAAATCGTAACCTCGTTAGAAAAATTAAATTATATCAGTTCTGCGGGATTGGGGGTTTTTATGGGATTTATCGAGGACGTCCGGGAAAAGCAGGGCGACATTAAAATTAGCAACACTTCTCCACGGGTATATAAGGTATTTGATTTATTAGGTTTTCCCAGTTTGTATGAATTTTATGAGAATTCCGAGCAGGCAGTGGAAAAATTCAAAAACGGTTAACCGGAGTTGCTTGAAATGATCGGTGATACGAAATGACATGTTTGGCGGATAGACCTTTCTCCGGGGAGCGGAAGATGCCACCGGAGATAATTCATCCGAGGGGGCAGGAAAGTGGCACAGGTGGCGAGGACTATTCTCCGGACGATTAGCGTAATGCATTTTCTCTTTAGGGGAAAAAAGGAAGCTCTTTCGTAGGGGGCGAAGGAAAAACAGGAAATAATTGAATGTCAAATAAACCAACAAAATCCACCAGTAAGCAGAAAAATCTCTATCGGTTGAAATTGCCGGCGAGTTCGGAGAATCTGGACATTGTACGAAAATTCATATCCGGTATTGCCGCCAATATGGGATTTTCCGAGGATGATATCTATCAAATCGAATTAGCCGTTGATGAAGCGTGTGCCAATGTGATTAAACATGCTTACCATGACAATGAGAACATCGAGCGAATTATCAATGTAACAGTGCATGAAAAGCGGGATCGCATAGTGATTACCATTGCCGATAAAGGGCATGGTTTTGACCCCGGGGCACTGGAACCGCCGGATATGGAGAAGTTTTTGAAATCCGGCAAAAAGGGAGGGTTGGGAGTTCACCTGATCAAATCCTTAATGGATGAAGTTACGTTTCATATTCGACCTGGCGTTCGCAACGAAGTGAAAATGGTGAAAATTTTATCCGCCTGAAGCCGGAAAAGTTTTGCCACTGTCGTGCAGCCAGAAAGAACAAAATTTATCATTCAACCGGAAGAAACAACAAACACTCCTCATGGCAGAATTATTCGATTATTTATCCGAAAAATATCAACCGGAATCCGTTGACGAGGTAAACCGGCGACTCCTGGAGTTGTCTTCCCTGTTTGAAATCAGCCAGTTGTTAAACGAATCCCTGGAACTGAACCGGGTATTGAACAACATCTTGTTCATTCCCATGGGGCGATTGTTGATCTCCCGGGGAGTGATTCTGTTGAAAATCGGCAGTGAGTATAAAACGGTCATGGCAAAGGGGGTTCCGAATGCGTTGCGCGATTTTTCAATTTCAGAAAATGAGATTCCCGAAGCGTGTGCCATTGTTCAGAGGGCGGTTATGGTAAACCATGAGGGGCCCGATACGCCCTTCTATCGTTTTGCCCGGGAAGCCGGGCTGGAAATTTGTGTGCCGTTTGTCAGCAATAACCGCTTGCTGGGACTGATGCTATTCAGCAAGAAGCTGAATCAGGTTGATTTTAAGGATGAAGAAGTCGAATTCCTGACCTCATTGGCAAATTTAGCCGCCACCACCATCGAGAATGCCCTGCAATTGGAAGAGATTAAACAGATAAACCGCCGGCTGGATGAGAAAATTCAGGAATTGAACACCTTGTTCGACATCAACCGCGGTCTCTCTGCTACCCTGAATTTTGATGAAATTCTGAAGCTGCTGGGGTTAACGCTGCGCGGGCAGATGCAGCTCATCCGCTATGTCATTTTGCTTAAGGATGGGGATTCCCTGACTGTCCACGAAAACCGCGGAATCGCCCGGGAGAAAGCCGAAAAACTGTGTTCTCATCTTCAGAACATTTCCACACCCGCCAAAGCGGTGTTGGTAAAAGAGATAAACCATCCCCATCTCCTGCAAGTCTGTGCGGAAAACCGGTTAAGAGTGCTGGTGCCCATGGAACACCAGGACCTTGTTCTGGGCTACATTTTACTGGGGGAAAAGATAACCGGTGAGCCGTATGAAGAAGCGGATCTGGATTTTTTGACCACCCTGGTCAGTCAGGCGGTGATTTCCCTGGAGAATGCCCGGCTGTTTAAAGAAACCCTGGAAAAACAGCGATTGGAAGAAGAATTAAACGTCGCTCGTACCATCCAGAAAAATCTGCTTCCGAACATCATCCCGGAAATAGCTGGGTATGAAATTGTGGGGATGAATCACTCCAGCAAGCAGGTGGGCGGCGATTATTACGACGTGATCCGGATTGATAACACACATGTTGCTCTTGCCATCGGGGATGTTTCCGGGAAGGGCGTCCCGGCATCACTGCTGATGGCGAATCTGCAGGCGGCGCTGCGGGTTATCATCGCTTCCCAGCCGAATTTAGCCGCGGTGGTGGGGCAATTGAACAACTTAATTCATGCCAACACCGGGATGGATAAGTTTATTACATTTTTCCTGGGAGTTCTGGATACGTCAACTCATACGCTGACGTATGTAAACGCCGGTCATAATATCCCGTTTTTGGTCGGGGATGAGGGAACTGTCCGGCTGTTAGACAAAGGCGGGTTAATTCTGGGCATCATGCCGGACTACCAGTACCAGACGGAGACCATCCCCTTGAAAAAAGGCGACCTGTTGTTGTGCTATACGGATGGGGTGAATGAAGCCATCAATGAAGCGGATGAGGAATTTGGAGAAGAAGCGTTGCAGGAACTGCTGTTAATTCACCGCCGCAAACCAATCGGGCAAATACTGGATATCATCTGGCAGGCGATTCAGGAATTTAGCGGCGGGATGCCACAGACGGATGATGTCACGTTGTTGGGGCTGCGGCGAGTGCTTTAGGTGGGCAGGCAATGGAAGGGAGACAAGTTCAAATTCAGCGCATCTCTTAAACAATTCCATACGTAATAAACCCCGGTAACAAGAATCTGGAAATCATCAATGAATCTCAAACGATTTTATCTGCGACCGGAATTCTGGGCAATTGTGCTGACGATATCTGCCGGGGGCTTCCATTACCTGCAAAAATTCGATATTTCCATCTCTCAGCTCGCCCAGACCTACTGGCCGGTGATTTTTATTTTTATCGGGGTATTCCAGATCGTCACCCCGCGGTATCGGGATATGGCTTCTACAATTTTTTTGATATTGATAGGGATTACGCTTCTGCTCTTTAATACCCAGGTGATCACCATGGAACAACTGAGGGAGCATTCTCCGGAGCCATTGCGGGAGATTATCAACTCATTGATAAAAAATATTTTAAACATGACAAAAATATCCATATTTTCACAGGAGCTTTAAAATGAGGAAGACGAATTCCGGAAAAAGTGCCAATGTTTGGATCAGCATCGTCTTGATTGCGGTGGGGGTGTTATTTCTGCTGCAGAATTTCGACATTTTCTATATCGGGGATTTTTGGGAATACTGGCCCCTGATCTTAATTGCCATTGGCATCAGCAAACTCCTGCATTCCAATTTTAAGGATATCTATTCCGCCAGCGTCTTGATTATTATCGGGGTATTGTTGCAATTGATGATCCTGGATTTCATTGACTTCAGTGATGTGCTCCAATTCTGGCCGGTTATCCTGATCATCATTGGCATTCGAATTATTTTGAACCAGAGGAGAACGGATGGCGTAAGCGTGGAAGGTGAGGCGCCGGCCGGTACCGGCTTAACGGAAAACCGGGTGGATGCCGTGGCGTTGTTTGGCGGCAGGGAAATGCATATCAGCACCGATCAATTTGAAGGGGGAAACGTAACGGCATTATTTGGGGGGACGCATCTCCATTTCGGAAGCTCCCGGCTGGCGCCCGGCAAGCACACGCTGGATATTTTTGCCATGTTCGGCGGTGTGGAAATTTATGCACCGCCGGATTGGAATATCGTTTTAAAAGGCTTGCCGATTTTCGGGGGCTTCTCCGATTCACGTAAAAAAATTGCCCCGCCGGAAGAAACTTCCGGTAGCTTAATTATCAGCGGTGTCGTTATATTTGGCGGACTGGAAATTAAAGACGCCTGATAAGGACAGGTATATTTGAACTCAGTACCGACACATCGGGAATCCGTTTTGATGAAACCGGGTATGAACATTCTCCCTCGAATTGCCATTCTTTTGTTATGGCTAACTGCGCCCCATCTGGCAGAAGGATGGCAGGTAACCCTTATTGACAGCTTTCCCAGACCCGGCCGAAATGTTCCGGGATTTGAGAAAGCGGCGGCAATTGATATTGATTTTGCCGGAAATCTCTACATCATCGATCGGGGAAGACACCGCCTGTTAAAATACACCGCTGCCGGGGATTTTGTAAAGGAAATCGGCGGTTTCGGCAATGCTGCCGAGCAATTCGATGATCCCCGGGATGTATTTGCTCATACCACTCTCGATGTATTTATTGCGGATTTCAACAACAACCGGGTGGTTCGCTACGATAAGAATTTGAATTTCCTCAACAACTTAAACTCCCAATACCCCGAACCCTATCAATTCGACCGGGTGCTCAGTGTGGCGGTGTCCTCTCAATACGACCTGTTCCTGCTGGAAGACGGTGAGAAAAAAATTATCAAATTCAGCCGCTTCTCTCAACCGACCGAAACGTTTGGCGGGATTCATGAAACCTTTGGTCAATTATTGGACCCGGTGCAGATGGCAATCCAGGACAGCAAGCATGTGTTTGTATCAGACCCGGCACAGCACGGGGTGGTGGTCTTCGATTACCTGGGTAATTACATCACCATCTTACAACACCCGAAGATGATACAGCCGACCGGGTTGCACTGGGGGGAAGACCGCCGCCTGTATGTTGCCGATCCATCTGCCAATGCAATTTTTGTCTTTTCCGAGAATTTGAAATTCCAATCCGTTCTAACCCTGCCGTCTCCGGCAAAAGGGGTGGTGGACGTGGCGCTGTGGTTTCACAAGGAGGATGGCACCCGCCGCTTATATGCCCTCTCCAACACACGCTGCTGGATTCTCAAACTCCACCGTTCCCAATCGCAGTGAAAGTGGTTTACCTTACAGCAATTCTTGGTTTTCTTTCCATTCTTTTCGATAGGGTTACAGGAGATGGTTCCAATGAAACAAAAATACAGGCTTGGTTTTAGCGCTGTCCGTGGTTTGTTATGGCTCATCGTGGGTCTGCTGCCGGGAAATCCACTCACCGCCCAGACCTTAACCCTGCTTGGTCAGGTGAATGCCCCGGGTACCTTCAAAACCGATGTGTGGGGATATGTAGACCCCACAAACGGTAAGGAGTATGCGATTATGGGGGACCATTCCGGCACCGGGAGTGTCAGCATTATCGACGTGAGCATACCGGATAACCCGGTTGTGGTTTTTACCGAGGCAACGGTTCCCGGATTCGACGTGAAAGTCTGGCAACATTACATCTATTCGGTAAACGGCGGGGGAACCGGTTTGGGCGGCATCATGGATATCAGCAATCCCACCCAACCGACGGTGGTCGGGCATTTTCCCAATTCACATAATATTTTTATTTCGGAGAATGGTTTTCTTTTTGCCGAATTCCCCGGGTTAAAAATTTACGATTTGAACCCCAATCCTCTCTCTCCGCAATTGATCTGGAGCGACGGGGTTAACGGCGGCGGGCACGATGCCTCGGTCATTGGCAATCGCTTATACGACTTCCACGGTACACCGGGCACGTTTATTTATGATATCTCCACCATCAACACCCCGGTTCTCCTTGGCGCCATCCAGGACCCCAACATCTCTTATCATCACAGCGGCTGGGTCACGGAAGACCAGCAGTTTCTGTTTATCTGTGATGAACTGGCGAATGACCCGCAGCCGGACATCACTGCCTGGGATATCAGCGATCCGGGAAATCCGGTCAGGGTAGGGGAGTATGGCGATCCCAATGCCACGGTGCACAATCTGTATGTAATCGGTAATTTTGCTTATGTATCATACTATACTGCCGGATTGCGTATCTTTGATGTCTCCACTCCGGCAAATATTACCCTTGCCGCCGAATTCGATACCACCCCGGTATCCGGGGAGACCTTTCGGGGAGCCTTTGGTGTGTATCCCTTTTCTCCCAATGGGTTGATTTTGGTCAGCGATTGGGATAATGGTCTCTTTGTGTTTTCCTTCAGCGAATTAACCGGGATCAACGCCCCCATCTCTGATGGCAATGTGCCGGAGGCGTTTCACCTGTGGCAGAATTTTCCCAACCCATTCAACCCGGAAACCACAATTCGCTACCAGTTGCCGCAGCAGGCAGCAGTAACGTTACGGATATTTAACGGACTCGGGCAGGTCGTGCGTACCCTGATCAAGGGCGTGGAGGGAAGCGGCATCCACGAGGTAACGTGGGATGGCAGGGATGATAACGGCAGATTCGTGGGCAGCGGAATTTATTTTTACCAACTCACCGCCCCGAGAATTCGCAAAACCCGAAAAATGGTCCTGCTGGAATGATGGGTTGATTATGATTCTCTAACCTGTATGATGCACCCCCTATGAGGTGGTGGCTTCGCGAAGAAGCACAGAGAACGCAGCCGTTCCGGAAAAACAATAGATGACCCACCCTTATCGTAATACTTATGTATGGTTGAGTGCCAGAGGTAAATAATGTTGTAAATTTAATGATCCAATCCGGAAAATAATCCCATCAATGTTTCTTTAGGCACCGGTTTTGCTTTCTTGTTTACCCGAGTCGTTCCCCGTAACTTTTTGGATTGAGGGGTATCAAATATATTTATCCGGTTGCCCATCCTGACAGACTCTCTCCTGGGGAGGCTCAGGTCATCCGGAATAATTTTTCCCGACAATAGGCTAAGCAAATTTTGTTTCCGGTTGCTTCCCTATCTTCCGGAAGGTAAGTTTATTTACAACAGAATAGGAGGAATATGATTATGCATTTAGTGAATTTTTATCGGTTATCTTCCAGTACTAAAATTGCTCTGGGTCTAATTGTAGTTAGTTTATTTGTCTATAGCCTTGCCTTTGGTGCGGGAAACAAAGAAAAGGGAAAAACACTGTTTGTCACCTGCCAGGCATGCCATAATGCACACGGTGAAGGCAATATCCAATTCAAAGCACCAACCATTGCCGGGCAGGAAGACTGGTATTTAAGAACGCAATTACATAATTTTAAAGCCGGAATACGGGGGGCATCTCCCAAAGACACCAGCGGCTTAACCATGCGCCCCATGGCGTTAACTCTTGCCAATGATCAGGCAATTGATGATGTGATTGCCTACATCCGCACATTTCCACCTGTACATCACAAACCCACCTTAAAAGGCAATGCCCAAAAAGGGAAGACCCTGTTTGCTGTGTGCCAAACCTGCCATGGTGAAAAGGCAACCGGGAACCCGGATTTGCATGCCCCTAATTTAACCGGTCTGCCGGATTGGTACATCGTAGCCCAATTAAAGAAGTTTAAAGCCGGTATCCGGGGGACGCACAAGGATGATCAGTGGGGAAAAACCATGCAGCCCATGTCGCTGACACTGCAAAGCGTACAGGACATGAAAGACGTTGCCGCATATATTTTAAGCTTATCAGGAAAATAAACGGGTACGAAAAATTGTTTGATTTTTTTCAAATATTGCTCCCTCGATGGCGGTTCTTGAGCAATCTTCCGGTATTGTTGGGAATACTGGTTCTGACAACCGGAGGATGTAAAATGTTTAACTCCTTCGAGGGAACTGTAATGCCGCCGAATACTCCCGCTACTGATTTCACATTGACCGATCAGAACGGGCACCCTTTCACCCTGAGCAGCCAAAAAGGGAAAGTGGTGATTCTTTTTTTTGGATACACTTTCTGCCCGGATGTCTGCCCTACCACCCTTGCCGAGTGGCGGCAGGTAGAAACTGCTCTGAGCGATAAAAAAGATGTGCTTAAATTTGTTTATATCACAGTTGACCCGGAACGGGATACCCCGGAACGATTGAAAAACCATTTACAGATATTTAGCCCGGATTTTATCGGCTTAACCGGAAAAATACAGACCCTGGAAAAAGTTTATAATGCCTACCATATATTTCGTGATAAAGATGAGGTAAAAGGCAAACCGGGTATGTATTTCATGAGCCATACGTCCCGCATGTTTGTGATCGATTCCCGGGGAAACTTACGATTATCTTTTTCTTATGGCACCCCGGTAAAAGTGATTGTACATGATATTCGACTTCTATTGGAGGAAATCTCATAAGAAAACCATTACGGAGGGCTGAGTTTATGTCACCGCTGAGAGGAATGAACAGGGGATTGGTGTCCCTGATGATGCTGTTCACGATTATTGTACTGTTGACCGGATGCCAGGAGGGCCCAAAGGGAGCTGCGATTAAAATCAAGAATGCCTGGTCGCGCCCGGTAAGCATTGAGGAAAGAGCTGATACATCCGTCACCCCCTCCGATACTACCTCTCAAATGAATACCATGATGGGCTATAATGGGGTGGTATATATGATCATTACCAATCCCGGGGGTGAGCCGGACCGACTGATTGGGGCAGAAAGTGACATTTGTGAGCGAGTGGAACTGCACCAGAGCATGATGGAAGGCGACCGGATGATGATGCGCAAAATTGACGGAGGGTTGGAGATACCGGCGAGTGAAAAAGTTGAGCTGCATCCCGGAGGATACCACCTGATGCTGATGGGGCTGAAACGTTCTTTAAAACCCGGGGAGGAGTTTCATATTACGCTCCGGTTCGAGAAAAGTGGGCAGCAGACGGTGACAGCGAAAGTGAAGTTGTAGCCGGTTTTTTTCATTTTTCTTTCCCGGTCATACACCAATGAATTTGAAAATGATAAAAAAGTAAGTGCTGACGATTAACGACGCCAGGACGATCAAAATCACACCGATTCGAACCATCCGTTGAATCGGGATATAGCGGGAGCCGAAAACAATTGCATTGGGCGGGGTGGATACCGGCAGCATAAATGCACAGGAAGCGGCTACGGTTGCCGGAAACATGATGATTAACGGGTCCATGTGCAAATCCATTGATAATGCCGCTAAAATAGGCAGCACGGTAGTTGCCACGGCGGTATTCGAGGTAAATTCCGTTAATATTGCCACGGAGATGGAAAGCAGGAATAACATTAACCAGAAGGGCATGTGCCCCAGAAAAACCAGGTGTTTGCCGATGAATTCCGCTAAACCGGTTTTCTGAATGCCGTCTGCCAGAGCAAACCCTCCGCCAAAAAGCAGCAGGATATCCCACGGAATTTCCAGCAGATTTTTCCATTGCAGAAGCGTTTGGTTTTTCCCTTCCACCCGGGTGGGTATTATAAACAGGAAAATCGCCATCCCAATGGCAATCGTGCTATCCTGAATGCGGTGCCCCAGCCCAATGAAATGGGGCCAGCCAGGGATTGTGGCAAATCCCACTTTTATATCTGCGCGAAAAATCCACAAAAATGCGGTGATGAAGAAAATTACCAGGACCCATTTCTGGGCATTGTTGAGCGGCAGCATTTGCCGCTTCTGTTCATCAAAAAAAGCTTTATTTTGAATTTCCGGGAGATGTTTTTTACGTAATACGCCGTAAACCAGGTAGCCCCAAATTAAGAAGAAGAGGATAATTGCCAGTGGAAGCGCCAGGGTCATCCAGCGTACAAAAGAAATCTCCGGCAGTTGGGGGAAGAATTTGCCATAGATGCCGGAAAACACCACATTCGGCGGAGTGCCGATAAGGGTAGCAATTCCTCCGATGCCGGCGCTGTAGGCAATACCCAGCATCAACACCGAGCCGAAAACATTACGAGCCATTTCTTCCGGGTTTTCCTTCCCCTGAATCTGATGAATAACTGCCAGGGCGATGGGCAGCATCATAATGGTGGTGGCGGTGTTGCTAATCCACATGGAGAGCAGAGCGGTGGACAGCATAAACGCCAGCACCAGACGCCGGGGATTGCTACCCAGCAGGGCGATAATATAGATGGCAAACCGGCGGTGCAATTGCCATTCCTGCAAGGCAATGGCAATCATGAATCCTCCCAGAAACAAAAAAATGAGATGATGGGAAAAATTGGGAGAAACCTCACTGGTTTTCATAATTCCCATTACCGGGTATAATACCAGGGGGAGCAGGGAGGTAACCGCCAGGGGAAGCGCCTCACTCATCCACCAGACTGCCATTAAAGCTGTAATCGCCAGCATATTCCGCTCCGGCAGGGTAAATGCTTCATTTACTGGTACCAGCAATATCAGAAAAAACAACCCAATGCCCAGCCAGAAACCGGGGTGAAACGTAATCCTGCGCAGAATTGATGACGCCACTTTTTCCTCCTCAAAATGTATTGTGAATAGGACTCAGCAGATAACTCCGGTTAGAACCCGGCATCAAACCGCGGGAGCATATTTCCCGATTATGTGATTACCGCCCATGCGGCGACGGTTTCTTCTTCAGGGCGTCAGCAGCCGAATCGGCACCCGGTAGCGGTGGTCAAAGGGAGATTGGTAGTGGATAGCGATACGGTGAAACACCTTCCCGGGTATCCCAATATCTGCCAGGAATACCTCTCCGGTTTTTTCCGGCACCAGGCCGGTTTTGGGCAATGCCAGGGTCAGAGTCCAGTTTGCTTGAATTGCCTCACCCAGGGCGGTCCCATAAGTAGCATCCACCCCGGACGGCACATCCAGTGATAGTACCGGGGCAGGGGAGTGGTTCGCCCATTGCATCAAGTCTACTGCCCTTCCCCTGGGCAAGCCCTTCAAACTGTAACCAAGGAGCGCATCAATAATCAGATCAGGCGATGCATCCCCAAGTTCCCGCCAGCTTTTCATCTCCCCGGATGTTGATTTGAACACCCGGAGTTGCCAGGCAGCGGTTTCGGTTAAGCGTTCCGGGGAGGCAATCACCAGCGAGACCCTTGCGCCATGATTTGCCAGGTGCCGGGCAGCACAGATGCCGCCACCGCCATTGCCGCCGGTTCCGGCAAGCACCACAATCGATGCCCTCTGCCAGCCGCGTCCCAAAAGCGATACTGCCTGCTGTGCCAGATTCCTGCCGGCGTTCTCCATCATCTGGTAAAGATTCGGCCCCATTTCTTCCATCGCAATGCGATCAATCTCCCGCATTTGGGCGGTGGTAATTGCCGGAACAAGCACTCCGGTATCTGTTTGAAAATTTATTTGAGGTATTGTTGCCATAGTTACTCCGATGAACGCTGCATTTCCACAAAGAACCGGATGAAATCGTGCTTTCCGATTTCATCGATTACCTTCAGGGTATGCCACCCGGCGGTAAGCCCCGTCGCTATCTCATGTCGTTCCGAAGTCTCTCCCAGATAAGAATTGTCCAGATACCAAAATACGGTGGTATGGGGCTGTCGATGAGCTGCCCGTAAAATTACTTTTTGCAACATCCCGCCAAAATCACGCGGCACCCATAAGTGGGCATTTTGTGCAGGATAGACAATGGTCAATGGATTTTCATCACTCTGAGCCGGGCAGTCCGGCTTGTGGGGCGGAAGCATCGTTACGATTTGACCCTGCTGACGTAGATATTGGGCGACATCCGGCGGATACATCAGAAAGGATTTGGCATGATAATCCCCGTTTGTCCAGCATAAGGAGCATACCTGATACTGTTCATCTCCGGTCACATAAAGCCGTTTATGATATGGGCAGATTTTTAACGGTTTCATAAAACGGGGCGCTTCCGTGACGACAGGATTGGGGCAATCGTCACCGGCACGATAACCGGTTTCCGAACAGATGGTAACAGGCTGAATTTCCGCATCGTTTGGTTTGGAAAACCAGACATGTTCCGGAGAAGCGGGCAGTGCGTTAAAGATATCGAACAGCAACGGACCGGCACAGCGGGATCCCATCAAATTGGCATTACCTTCACCGTCAAAATTTCCCACCCATACGGCGATGGTCCATTGGGGACTGACGCCAATAGCCCAGGCGTCCCGCTGCCCGTAGCTGGTGCCGGTTTTCCAGGCAATCCGCCGCTGATTCTGATATTGCTCCCAGTAATATTCGGACCCGGGGCGAGCAAGGTCACTTAACATATTCAAGGTTAAATAACAAGACATGGGGCTGATTAAAGCATTTGACTGCCCGGAGGGAGCTGTTTCCGTTCTCCGCTTATCGGAAAGGATGATTAAGTTGTTAAAATGACCGTTGTTTCCCAACCCGCGGTATAAACGCGCCATATCCCAGAGGGTAACCTCCGCTCCCCCTAAAATTAACGGCAACCCGTAGTCATCTGCGGTTCGAAACAGGGTGTGAATTCCGGCGGTTTTCAGAAATGAATAGAACGCATGCAGACCATAGCGATTCAGCAGTCGAACCGCCGGTACATTCAGGGAATGCACCAGGGCGTGTTTGGCAGTGACCATTCCGGAATAGGTACCGCTGGCATTTGATGGTGAGAAAGCGCCGAAGTATGTCGGCACATCTTTTAACACAGTTTGCGGTAAAATCAACCCCGCATCCATACTGAGGGCATAGAGAAAGGGTTTGAGGATAGAGCCGGATGAACGAGGAGCGCGCACGCCGTCTACCTGTCCCCGGGCATCGCTGTCCCAAAAATCCTGTGATCCCACATACGCCCGAATTTTGCCGCTCTTTGTTTCCGCCACCAGAACAGCCCCATTGCGGATTCCCTGGGATTCCAGGTAGTGGAGATGTTGTTTTACCAGGTCCTCTACCCATTGTTGAATGGGGGCTTTAATCGTGGTGCGAATGATGCCACCGTTTTTCGCGTACTTATCCGTTAACCATTGGGAAAGATGGGGGGCGCGCATGGTAAAGGGGCGGGAACTGGCCGGCACTTCCTCTAACAAAGCTAATTGGTAACTCTCCGAATCGATAACCCCCATATTAAGGAGCTTTTTTAAAAGGCGATTGCGCTTGGCTGTTAACAGCCGGGAGTGAGAGTCGGGCGAAATTAACCCCGGGGCATTGGGCAACACTGCCAGCATTGCCGCCTCCGCCCAGGTCAGGGCATCGGGCATCTTACCGAAATACCGCAGTGCCGCCGCCCGGTACCCGATGATGTTTCCTCCGTATGGCGCGTGATTTAGATAAAGCCGCAGGATTTCTTTTTTGGAATAACGGGTTTCAATTTTAATCGCTTGCAGAATTTCCAGGAATTTATTAGCATAGCTTCGTTTTTTGGGCTTCATCAGGCGGGCAACCTGCATGGTAATGGTGCTGGCGCCGCTGATGATTCTCCCAGCGGTCACATCCTGATAGAGTGCCCGCAACAATGCCACCGGGTTGACGCCGAAATGGTAGTAGAAAAAACGGTCCTCATACGCAATTACTGCCGTTTCTAACCGGGAGGGGATGGTTTCCGAACCCGGCGGAAAAGACCATTGCTCGTCTTTATTCAAAAAGACCCGGAGGATTTGACCGTCTTCATCCAGCACCACGGTGCTGTAATTCTCCGGAAAAAGAGGGTGGGGGAGCGGGATGATAAAATATACGAGTCCAAGCAGAAAAAGAACTGCCAGTACTTTTTTCAACAATCTGTTATGAATTTTCAGCACCATCATCCAACCCGGGGGTATCATGTTTTCCGAGAAAAAAGTTATTGACTTTCAGGGAGACTTTCAACGGTTATTGCAGAAAGTTGAGAAACCGACTCTGGTGGTCAATCGGAAAATCTGTCAGCGGAACATCCAGCGGATGGCAACAAAAGCCCGGAAATCGGGCACACGTTTCCGCCCGCATTTTAAAACGCACCAATCGGCGGTAATCGGGGAATGGTTTCGGGAAGCGGGGGTAACCGCCATCACCGTTTCATCGGTTGAGATGGCAGAATATTTTGCCGCCCACGGATGGAAGGATATCACCATCGCCTTTCCGGTAAATTGGCGGGAGATCGAGCGATTACACAGATTGGCAGAGCAGATTCATCTGAATCTGTTGGTAGAATCTCTTGAGAGTGTGCGATTCCTGGCATCGCGGTTAACACATCCGGTTTGGTTGTGGATTAAAATTGATACCGGGTATCATCGCACCGGTATTTCCTTCCGGGAGGTTCCGACAGTGCAGAAAATCATCGATGAAATCGAGACGAAAAGCCCTTTCACCTGTGAAGGGCTGTTAACCCATTCCGGGCACAGCTATCAGGCAGCTTCCCCGGAAGAAATTGTCAGGATTTATGAAGAGACGGTCAGCCGATTAAAACATCTAACTGCACATCTTAACAGTTCTCAGGCCCTTCAGATATCGATCGGGGATACCCCAACCTGCTCGGTACTGGATGTTTTCAGGGAAGTGGATGAAATCCGCCCCGGTAATTTTGTATTTTACGATTTGATGCAGCTTGCTATCGGAAGCTGCCGATGGGAGGATATTGCCTGTATGGTTGCCTGCCCGGTGGTTGCGGTTCATCCGCACCGTCAGACTGCGGTGATATATGGCGGAGCGGTACATTTGTCGAAAGAATTTTTGATAAATGCACAGGGGAGACCATATTTTGGGAAAATTGTGAAAATTGAAGAAACTGCCTGGGGAGAGCTATTAGCGGAGATTCGAGTGGTTCAATTATCACAGGAGCATGGCATTATCCACCCGCTGCCGGTGCGCCAACCAGCCATCAAACCAGGCGATGTGGTGCTCATCGCACCGGTTCATTCCTGCCTATCTGTTGATGTAATCTCGCAATATTACATCTTTTAGAGAGATTGTTGAATTGCCGAACAAATCTACAGACTTATTCATAGCGAGAACGCAGGAAGAACCAGGCAAAACCAAACAAGACTGTCACAGAGCCAATGAGAATAAACAGGCTTTCTCCCGTGAGATTCATGCTCTGAACCATCGCAGCGGAATTGCTGCCCGCCGCGATGTAGTCAATCTTCCCCAGCGTGGAAGCCGTTTCCGGTTGACTGAGCACATCACCCTGGGCATATATGGTGACCAAAAACAACACAATTAAAGTGTATAATACACCCAATACCTTATCGGTATCGTTAAACCACATAGACTCTCCTCCTACAAAAGTGGAAATTGGCTGGCAGCAAATTCACCAATGTGAATTGAGCAACCATTTCCATTCATCCTTGAAATTCATCCAATTTCCTGAGATAACTAAAAAAACAAGCGGCAAAACAAATTTTAGCAACGGTGCGACATCATAAAACAAGGGGAACATCTTCTCCCGCAGGGAGAACATGTTGAAAATGTGAGTGAGAGTATACCAAAAATAATTAAAAATTGCAATACCCTAACCGAGAAAAGTTTGAAATATTTTTGTTTACAAGCCTGACCCGATCCTGCTCCACTCGGAAAAAAACGAAGAGCCGTAGGAATGTTGATAAATTTTCCTTAATTTTTGACATTTGAAAAAAATATGGTAATCGAAGTGAAAAGGAGGCTGATGATGAAAGGTTTGCTATTGGTGGGAAGCGTTTCCGGATTTTTAGCGGTGGCGTTAGGCGCATTTGGCGCTCATATTTTGAAAGCAAAAATTAGTGGGGAAATGATGACAATTTTTGAAACCGGCTTAAAATATCATCTTTTTCATACCCTTGTCATCCTGGTAACGGTGAGTTTAATCAAGTTTTTCCCACCGACACCCTATTTCTTCTGGGCGGGTTGGCTGTTTGTCGCTGGCATTGTCATCTTTTCCGGTAGTCTGTATCTGTTAAGCATCACCGGAGTTCGCATTCTTGGCGCCATAACCCCGCTGGGCGGGTTGGCTTTTTTAGCCGGTTGGGTGCTGTTATTTATCGGAACCTGGCAGGTTTTGTAAGACCGCAACAAAATCCATTAGAAAACCCAAAGGAGGGAAAAAAGGTAAATGTTGTTTGAAATTATTGTATTGTTGTTAAAACATTTTGGGGTTCCCGGATTATTCTTATGGTGGCTTTGGAAGAGAGAATACACCAGCCTGATCGATTGGTTGGTGATGTTTCTCCTGGTGGGTGCTTATGTGGCGTTTATTTATCTTACCGGAGAATGGCACTGGTTTGGATATTATTTTCGTTATGTTCTTCTGCTTCTGTTTATTGTGGGTGCCATCAAATCATTTTGGCAAAGTCGAGGCAAACCCTTATGGGTAAGAAAAGATGCCCGGGAAAATTTCGGATTTTTTTTTACGATATTTTTTATGTTCATTTTCCTGGGATTATCAATTTGGGCATACTGGGGATTGTCAGTTCACGAGCCGGGCATCGAGTTGTCATTTCCCTTGAAACACGGGCGTTTCTATATCATTCATGGGGGCAATTCCCCGATGTTAAATCAGCATCACCGCCCATTCCATTCTCCACTAAAATATTCGATTGACATCTGTAAACTCTACCCGGGAGGGGTTCGGTCGAAAGGATTATTCCCAAAACGTTTGAGCCGATATGCCATCTATGGGGATAGCGTATTCAGTCCTGCGCATGGCAGGGTGATAGCCGTGACCGACACCATTCCAGATTCCAACCCTTCGGAGATCGATACCACTTCCGAAAAGGTAGCGGGGAATCACATCATCATCCAAACAGATTCCGTCTATATTCTCCTGGCGCAACTGCTCAAGGGGTCAATAGCTGTTCAGCCAGGGGATACGATTACCAGTGGTCAGTTTCTTGCCCGGGTAGGAAATTCCGGCTTTACCATAGAACCGCATTTGCACATCAGCGCCTCCCGGGGAAGTCCCCGAGTCTTACTGGAGGGGGATGGTGTACCAATCCTTTTTAATGGTCGTTTCCTGGTAAGAAATGATATGGTGAACATCCCTTGAGGTCACCCAAAAATTTCAAAAAAATCATTCCATACCCGTGATATTACCAAAACAATTTACGGTCAAATATGATGTTGCATAGCTTATTATAAAATCTTATATTTAAAATAATTTTTTTGTTGAGCTAAAGTTTACTGTGAAAATACGATTAGTAATTAAGGCAGTGTATCGCACATGGATGTTCATGAAGAGGATCATTGAATAATTATTTTGGGTAGCACATCAGCCACTGTGAGGTGTGGGGATGTCAAGATGTGAACCCCTGACACGAATTTCGGCGATTCCTGTCTAATCAACTTACCCGGGTTTAGCGATTGTTCCCGGCGACTGGCACCAAACAATGAGTACAAAGTGACATGAAAACCTTTCTTTGGATTTTTTTAACCTTTTTCTCCCTACAATCCCTTTATTCCCAGGCACCTGATAGCACCTCTTATATTGAAGAAGCCGAACAGTTGATCCAGCAACAAAAATATGCTGCTGCCCATCGCATCTTAGAGGAAGCCATCCAGACGATTGGCTTCCAGCCGATTGTTATCTGTCCTTTGATTGATAATGTTTTAACTCATTTTTTCTGGCAAAAAGATCTTGAAATATTTTACCTGAAAGACTCGCTTGATTATCATCAAACGGAAGCCAGCCAATCGTTTGCCAACTCGGATGTGGTTGTATTTCGGTATCCGGAGCGCATTTTAAAAAAAATAATTGGAGAAAATCCTCAATTTGCGCGAGCATACAAATTATTGGGTGACTATTATCGGCTTAAGAGCGAATTGTCGGTTAACGATTTGAATGAATCGATTCGCGATGAACTCAGGGAGAAAGTTTTTACTTATTATCACCGTGCCGAAAAACTCGGCTATCAGTCATCGATGGTGAACCGGTGGTTGGGTATTTATTATTATGAAAACGGTCAACCCCGGATCGCTAAAGAATATTTTTTAAGAAATGATACCGAGAATTTTAGTGATATTGTTTCCTGCTACTACCTGTCGGAAATTTTTTATCAGGAAAAACAATATAGCCAGGGCTACAATTATGCAATGAAGGCGTTACAGGATTCCCGCTACCTGGGGTTGGATATGCGCTATAATGCCATGCATACCGCTGCGCTTTCCTTGTATCACCTTGGTGAAGAAAGCCGCTTCCTGGACTATATCCTTCAATGTCTCCAACTTTTCCCGGATGATGACACGGCTTACCTGGATTTGTTGGATTACTACGAAAGCAAGAGCGACCTCACTCGTATGAAGAAAATAATACGCCAGATGTTGCTCAATAATCCTTATGATGAGAAAGGGTTCAAATACCTGGAACGGTTTTGTGTGAAGAATTTCGAATTTGATTTTGGCATTGCCTTGTTCGATGAAATGATGGTGAAATATGAATATTCCGACCAGGCAATGGGGAATATCTACCGGTTCCGGGGAGATTTACTCTTTCAGCAAGGAAATGTGGATGAAGCCCGGCGACTATGGGATGTGAGCCGGAGTTATTTTATACGTTATTTACCCGAAGACAGCCCTCAGTTGAAAGAGATTGGGGATGTCAGCCGCGAATCATCCCAGAATTGATGTGCTCCCCATGAGCATATCGGTTTTCACACCTTTCGAGGTGCAATAACCGCCTTCCTGATAATAGTTTTTTGGAAAACCCTTGAAATTATTTTACCCACTTTGATAAATTATAACAATCCATAAACAATTTCTAAGGAGGCATCATGCGATTATCGGATGAGCAGATCCAGGCGGAACTCACCCGGGTACATGGGTGGGAACTGAAAGATGGGGCGATTTCTCGCACTTTCCAATTTGCAGACTTTAAGACCGCTATGGCGTTTGTAAACCGGGTGGCAGAGCTTGCCGAAACGTTAAACCACCATCCGGATATATTGATCACATACAACACCGTGAAGCTGTCGGTTTTTACCCATAGCGAAGGCGGTCTGACACCGAAAGATTTTCAACTGGCAAGGGAGGTTAACAAAATCGCATCATAGTGATATGTTGAGGTAAAATAACAATACCATAAACATAAAGTCGGGTATCAACCGGGTATTTATGTTTTTTACAAGGTAAAGTCACTCACAATTCAAAGCCAACGGAGGAGCTATGAGACGGTTTTTGATATTCCTGTGTGGTGTGATATGTGTATTGCTAAATTATCCAACATTTTCCCAGGAGAGCGGAGAGGTAATTATTACCGAAATTATGTATAATCCCGCTTCTTCCGAAAGCAACACCCAAACCCAGTTCATTGAAATTGCAAACACCACTGCCAATACGATTTCTTTGAACAATTGGACGATCGATGACGAAGATGCCGACGGTCCGAATACGCTGCCTGATGTAACCTTGCCCCCCTTTGGAATTGCCGTCATTTGTGGTTGTAGTGCCCAGGATATGCAAGGCGCCTGGGGGAGTGGGTTTACTATCATCTCATTATTAGATATGGGGCAAACAATGTTTAACATGGCAAATTCCCCTTCGACAACCAATGAAATTATTCAGCTCAGAGATAATATGGGGAACCTGGTAGATGAAGTAAATTATGATGATGCTTCCCCCTGGCCCAGTGACAATCCGGACGGGGTTTCCATTTATCTGAATTTGCCCAATCATAGCATGAATGCCACGGCGAATAACGACGGTGGCAATGGGGCTCGTTCTACAAACGGGGTTAACGGTGCTTTTAATTCAACAATCTTTGGGGTCTGGAATGCTGTGGAACAAGGATCTCCGGGGAATGTAAACGGGGACCAGACGCTTCCGGTTGAGTTAACGAGTTTCACCGCTATTGCCGGGGATAAAAAGGTGACATTGAAATGGATAACCCAGAGTGAGGTAGACAATGTCGGTTTTGATGTGATGAAAGCACCCCAACGAAATGGTGAGTATAGCAAGATCGGTTTTAAGGAAGGGAAATTTACTACCAATGAACGAACCGAGTATGAATTTGTGGATCCATTGGTGGTGAACGGACGAACTTATTGGTATAAAATTGTTGACATAGACGTCAACGGCAACCACACGGAGCATGGTCCGGTAAGTGCTACACCACAGGCAACACCGGTGGAGGTGACCACGATTAATGCCGATCTGCCGACCCGTTTTGAGCTGTATCGCAACTATCCCAACCCCTTTAACCCGGAAACCACCCTGCGCTTTGATATTCCGGCGCTATCCCGGGAAAAACTGGCGCCGGTAACAATAGAGATTTATAACACGCTGGGGCAAAAGATACGCACTCTATTTCACGGCGAAGTAGAACCGGGCGTGCATGAATTAACCTGGGATGGCACCAGTGATCAGGGGGAAGCAGCACCGGCAGGTATTTATTACGCTATCATGAAATCATCCCAAATTCAACAGACGATTAAGATGGTGCTGGCGAAGTAGGGGCATTGGCAGAAAAATACCATCGGGTTGTGGGGTAGGGGAGGGGTAGTTGCAAATCCCACCTGGTGGTTATCTATTGGTAAATGGCGTTCCTCACTTTTGTTTTACAGGCTGTCATGCATCTATTCAACTCGGACGACTGACAACTCCATTGAGAGATGACAGCGCTCGCGTCTCCTCTCGCATTTTGTTGCGGTAGCAATTGCAAGGGTTCCGTCGACATTGTCAGATGCTTCCGGTATTCAGCAAAATGGATTGAGAGGGTATGGCAACAACGACAGCCTCCCTTGCGGCGGGGAGTGGAAAGGCGTCGGATTAGAATCGGGTTAATTTTAAACATGCTCAACTTTACATAATATATATTATATTAAAACTGCCACCGCTTTTTTGGGTTGACTCACGCCTGGCTCCTGAGTGTGCAAATCGGGATGCGTCTCTCCTGCATTTCCTACGCTTTTTTAACCCATTCCCCGAATGGTGATTTTTGAAAACTGAACCGTGCCATTTTCGAAGTCGGTTATATCCGACAAAATCCCGATAGGGATGGCTTCGCCAAAAGTTTTGTCGCTCCGGAACGACAAAATTATGGAGTTTGAATAATTAATCGGGCTATTTTTAATGCTCGCAGCG